>DYNR01000002.1:0-7505 GCA_020720945.1 Chthoniobacter flavus
TTCGCTCCAATGCCTTACAGAGCTTCTTTGCATTTATCTCACGGATTCAGGTTTCCGCCGCCTCCGCATTTTCGGGCAAAAAACACGGGCATCAATCCGCGTCCGATGTCGGAAGAATCCTCGAAAAAGCCGGAGGTATCTCTCCCGCTCTCTTCGGAAAAAGCGCTTTCTCTTTTCCGATCAATTTATTTTTGTAAGCGTATTCGGAAACCGCCGCAGTGATTTCGCGCGAAGAGCGCACCGTATCCAAAACCAATCCACCCCTAGCCGCCAAAATCGCATTGGTGGGAACTCCCCAAAAACCCCACGGCGAAATCCCTCCAACCGCCCCAGGCTCCGACCCCGTGCCCCCCGTCGTCCGAATCACATACAGCAACTTCGGCTTCCGTTCCGACAAGTCATAAAGCTTTGCCGTCGTTTCGACTTTTGTCCTGCCTACACCAAACCCGATCAAAGACCGCAACGCCCGGCTCCCTTGATGGATCCGGTCAAAGTTCCCTTCCAGCAACCAATAATTCCCTTGCGGTAGCACCGCCCCGCTCTTAACCCCTTCGGCATGAACAAGTTTCTCCGTTAAACGGCGAACGAGCTGCGCCCTCATCCGCTCCTGCGTGTCCCGCTCAAAACGCTCCAAATCCTCCCCGGAACGATCCACCCGAACCCTGTCCGCACTAAAGCCAAAATCCCCCACAAAAATTTTCTGGGGCAATTCCTTGGGCTTCTTCCGCGTCGGAACCGAAGTCTGATAAACGCTGACCGACGCACAACCGGAAAGCGCAATCCCGGCAACAACAACAAAAATCCTCGCTGCCGCACCTGCCAATTTTTCCCTTCCGAAAAATCGAACGCACCTTCTGGCACCCCCAAAAAAACACTTCAAAAAACCGGGAATCTTATCTTCCATAACATCAAAAAATCAGCTTCCTTTCGCAGCTTTCAAAATCCTCTCCATCTCTTCCATTGTATTGTAAAAATGCGGGCTAAAACGGATCCACTTCCCTCCGACCCGGTCTGCCCGCAAGGATGCCGTGATCCCCGCTTTTTCCAAACCCGCAAAAACTTCGCGAGAGTCTCTTGAGGGATGACGCGCCGTGACGATGCCGGAGCGCAACACTTCCTCTTTCCCCGGCGAAAGGAACTCCCACCCCAACCCCCGCAACCCCTCCTCCAAAAAATCCCTCTTTTCCAAAATCGATGCCGAGATTCTTTCTATCCCGACCTCCTCCAACAAATCGAGCGAGGCGAGCATCCCGTAAATCCCCGCACAATTCAAAACCCCTGGCTCGTAACGCTGGGCTCCTGGAACAAAACGGATTTCCTTTTGCGCAAGAAAGTCCGGTGCTTCAACATTCCACGACCCCAACAGCGTGGGGCGACACTCTTCGAAACACTGTTTTGCGACCGCAACAATCCCGATCGCCATTGGCCCGAGCATCCACTTGTGCGCGTCCGCACTCAAAAAATCCACGCTGCCAGCAGGGGTCGGAAACGCCCCCAAAGTCTGGATGGCATCTAAAGAAAAAAGCACGCCTCTCTCACGCAACAAAGCCCCCACGGCAGAAATATCAAGCCTCCAGCCAGTCAAAAAATGGCAGGAAGCCAAAGCCACCAACCGCGTGCGCGGACCCAATGCCCTCTCGACCGCATCAAGCGTGATTTCCCCCAACCGCTCGGTTTCGAGGTAACGGATATTCACCCCTCTGCGGCGCAAATCAAGCCACGGATAAACATTGGCGGGATAATCCTCCCCATACACCAAAACCTCATCGCCTTCCCTCCACTCGATCCCGTTGGCAAACAGGCTGATACCCAACGAGGTCGGCCCCAAAAGCGCAACCTCTTCCGCGTCCTTCCCGATCCACCGACCCGCCGATTCCCGCGCCCTGCGAACCACCCGCAAAACCTCCCCAAACTCCTGCTGCCTCTCGCAACAAGCACCGATGTAACCCGCCATTGCCTCCGCGCACCGACGCGGCAAAACCGTCACCCCAGCGTGCGCGACAAACACCCCTCCCCTGGCCACCGGAAACGCTTCCCGCCGAGCCTCTTCCTCAGAAAAAAAAGTCACTCTACTTCTTGGTTTGCGCCTCTTCGATCAACTGCCAAAACCCGCCCGCTTTAGAAAGCTCCCTATCTTCCTCATCGAGCGGCAAATTCGACCGAAACAGAAAATCCCGCAGCGTATTCTTGTGCAAAACCCGATGCACCAGCACCCCCGCCGAATGATTCTCGAAATAAATCCGGTAATCCTTCGCCCTATATCGGTAGAGCTTCCGACCTTCCCTCTCCACCCGCCCAAAATGCGCCGGATCCAAGCTGTCCAAATCTCCGGGCAACATCTGAAACTCCGCCAGCAACTCGAGCTGCAAATCCTTCGTCAATTCGGCCATCTCGGACGCACTCACATCGTTGAATATAATCTGAAACACGACTTTCTTTTCCTTCCAATCGCCTCTCCCTTCAAGAAAAAAAACACCTTCCTGCCCCGCAAGAAAACCGGTGCCTCCCCCAAGGAAAACGAAATTTCTCCGACTGCCTCGCTCTTACGCCCCCACCAACTGCCCGTAAAGCCGCTCGTGCCGCTCCGCGCAAGCCGCCCACGAACAATCCATCTGCATCCCGCGAGCCATCAGCCTCCCCCAAACTTCCCGCTCTTTAAAAACCTCTTCGGCCCGCCGGAAACAATCCACCAGCGCATCCGCGGAAAAATCGTAGAAAACAAACCCGTTGCCCATCCCCGTCGCAGGATCAAAATCCTCGACGAGTTGACGCAACCCGCCCGATGCCCTGACCACGGGAACCGCCCCGTAACGCAACGCCTGCATCACCCTCGACCCACTGGCTTCCAACCTCGCCGGCGCCAACAAAATGTCCGCCCCCGCATAAATCTTCCTCGCCAAATCTTCGTTGCTGTCGCTCTCGTAATGAAACTTTCCTTCGTGCTTGCGCGCCGCCGCTTTCAACCCGGCCTCATACGGTGCCTCTCCACGCCCCAAAATAACCAGACGCACATCACTGGCCAAAATCCTGTCGAGTGCAGGCAACAAAATGTCCAGCCCTTTATCCTGCAAAAGCCGCGTAACCATCGCCAAAACAGGTCCTTCGGGCGACGGACGCAACGACAACTCTTTCAAAAGCCCGTCGCGGCAGTCTGTCTTCCCGCGAGTATCCGCCGAGGAATAATTCTTCGGAAGAAGCGTATCCCGTTGCGGATTCCAAGTATCGTCATCCACCCCTTCGGGTATCCCGACAAGCTTCTCGCGGTTCTCTTTCAACAAGTTCTCCAGCCCGCACCCCTGCCCAGGACGCTGGATTTCATCAATAAACAAATCGCTGGGAAACACCACGCGATCGGAAAAAAGCAACCCCGATTTCAAAAAATTCAAACTCCCGTAAAACTCGACCCCATGCGGTGAAAAATAGTCGGGAGGCAAATTCGTCAAACCAAAATCATAGCTCCAAAAATTCCCCTGGAACCCGAGGTCGTGCACCGTGAACACCTGCGGGAATGGCAAGTTCCGATACTTCGCAAACACGGAAAGCATCCCGCAAGGCCAATCGTGCCCATGGATCAAATCGGGCGACGGGTCGAGCCTGCGAGCCAACTCTAACACGCTCTTGTTGAAGAAAATAAACCGCTCCGAGTTGTCTTGGTAATCCCTCCCATCCGCCCCGTAAAGCCCCGAACGATCAAAAAACTCGTCTTTGCCGATGAAAAAAACCTGCAACCCATTCTCCAGCCTAGATTCAAAAATCCTGCACTCGTGCGAAGCATCCCCCACATTGACCATGAACTTCACATCCGTCGGAACCACCTTGTATTTGGTCTGCTCCCGCGCCGACCGATACAGCGGCAATACCACGCTCACCTGCATCCCCCTGGCTTGGAGTGCCGAAGGCAACGCCAACATACTGTCCGCTAAAGAACCGCACCTCGCAAAAGGCGCCATCTCACTGGCTACCATCAATATATTCATCGCCCCAAACTTTACCAGATTTCCCACCCACTTGTCACGCTGCTTGTATAAAAAACGATTTTTTTCTCCGCCGCTTTTTTGGGGCATTATCTCCTTGATAAATCCCCCCCTTTCCGATTCACTTGCAACCAAAAACAAAGGCTACCCACTTGGCGACCAAACCACGACAAACTGGCAAATGCCCCAAACTCGCCAACTCTTTTTATCCAATGCACACCTCCCCTCCCGAAAAAGAAATCGACACCGAATTGCTCACGGTTTTGAAAGTTTTTTCTGAAGGGCCCGTGCTGGTTCTCGTCTGGGATGCCAAGGAAAACTGGCCCATCCGCTATGTCTCAGAAAATGTCTCCGCCCTCCTCGGCTACCCCCCGGAAGAGCTCCGCTCCCCAGCTTTCCACTACATGGATTTGCTCCACCCGGAAGAGCGGGAAACCATCGTCAACGCAAACCTCGCCGCCCGCAAAAACCCCGCAATCACTTCCTACGAAACGCTCTATCGCCTGCTCCACAAAGACGGGAGTTTCCGGTGGTTCCGCGACTTCACCAAATTGCTCCGCGACGATTCTGGTCAAACCGTTTCTATCCGCAGCTACCTCTTCGACCAAACAAGCCAAAAAGAAACGGAGTCCGCCCTCGTTTCCGAAAGAGCACGCCTAGAAAATATCCTCAAAGGCACCAACGCCGGAACCTGGGTCTGGGAAGTCTCGACCAACTCCGTGCAATTCGACCGCCGCGCCGCTGACCTCCTCGCCCAAGACCCCGCTCTCCCGCTAAACTCGTCCTTCGACACCCTGACAGGACTTCTTCACCCGGAAGACTTCTCCCGCATGAACCACCTCCTGCAAAAGCACTTGCGTGGAGAATCCGACTACTACGAATGCGAGTTTCGCATCGTCCTCCCCGACGGGAAACACCGCTGGCTCCTCGGGCGCGGCAAAGCCTCTTCCTCCCAAGAAAAAAAATCTACCCTTTGCGTCGCCGGGACGCTCCTAGACATTTCCGCGCAAAAAGAAGCGGAAGAAAACCTGAAAAAAAGCGAAGCCCGCTACCGCCAACTCTTCGAGTTCCACCCGAACGCCACCCTCCTGATCACCACCGATCGCTCGTTCCTCCACTTCAACAAAACCGCCCACGAACAACTCGGCTACTCGGCAAAAGAGTTCTCCCGCCTCCGCATCGAAGACATCGAAGCCGAAATGGGAATCCCAGAAATCGAAGATAAAATCGCCGAAACCCTCCGCGAAAAAAACACTTGCTTCGAGTCGCGCCACAGACGGAAAGACGGCTCGGCAATCTATGTCCTAAACTCCCTCCAAACCTTCGACTGGAACGGCGAAACCCTGATCCTCGGCATCTTCCAAAATATCACCGAACGGAAACTCGCCCAACACGCCCTTGCAGCCAGCGAGCAACGCTTCTCTTCTCTGCTCAACTCGATGCAAGAAATGGTGTTCATGAAGGACTCCGAACTGCGCTACGCCTTCGTCAATTCTTCCCTGGCAAAATTTTTCGGCAAAACACCCCACGAACTCATCGGGAAAACCGATGCGGAACTCATGCCGCCAGAAGGTGCCAGCCAATGCAAAAAAAGCGATTTGTCCGTCCTGGCATCCCTCGCCCCGACCATCTCCGAAAAGACGATCGGAGAAACCACTTACGAGACCCACAAATTCCCCATGCAACTCGGGGAAAACCAATTAGGCCTCGGTTGCTACATCGCGGACATCACGGAACGCAAACGCTCCGATACCCGCCTCCGCCTCCTGAACGAACAACTCACCGTCGCCGTCGCCCGCGCCAACTCCCTGGCAGCGCAAGCCGAAGCGGCGAACCGCGCCAAAAGCGAGTTCCTCGCAAACATGAGCCACGAAATACGGACTCCCATGAACGGGGTCCTCGGCATGACTTCTATTTTGCTGGATACCGAACTCGACCCCGACCAACGCCGTTGCGTGGAAGTCGCCCACGGCAGCGGCGAAACCCTCCTCGCCCTCATCAACGACATCCTCGACTTTTCTAAAATCGAAGCGGGAAAACTCCACCTAGAAATCATCCCCTTCGACCTCCACAGCATGCTGGAAGATTTCGCCGACACGAATGCGGCGCGCGCCCACCTCAAGGGAATCGAGTTTTTTAATGTCATCGATCCCTCTGTCCCCCAATGGGTTGCAGGAGACCCAGGACGCCTCCGCCAAATTTTGGCAAACCTCGTCGGCAACGCCATCAAATTCACCAAACAAGGGCAAGTCGTCATCCGCACCCGCGTCGAAACTTCTCTGCCAGCAAAAGGCAACTCGCTCGCCCTCCACTTTTCCGTCGAGGATACGGGCATCGGCATCCCCGAAGAAAAACAGCACCTCCTCTTCGAACGCTTCTCGCAAATCGACGCTTCCACCACCCGCCAGTTCGGCGGTTCCGGCCTCGGCCTCGCCATCGCAAAACAACTCGCCTCCCTCATGGGCGGAGTCGTCGGCGTCTCCAGCCAAGAACAAAAAGGCTCCCGCTTTTGGTTCACCGCCCAACTCGCACCCGCCGATGCCCCAGCCCAAGACCCCCTCCCCACCGACTCGGACGACCTCGCCAACCGCAAAGTCCTCATCGTGGACGACAACCCGGTCAACGCGGAAATTCTGATCACGCAAGTCTCCCGCTGGGGAATGCTCTCCTCGTCCGTCCCCGACGCCCCTTCCGCCCTCCGCGAAATCTACAGGGCCTCGGACGCAAACGAACCCTACGACCTCGCCGTGCTAGACTTCCACACACAAGACATGGATGGCGAAACCCTCGCCCGCACCCTCCGCTCCGACCCCCGCCTTTCCTCCCTCAAACTCGTGCTCCTGACCGCGATCGGACGCCCCGGCGACGCGAAAAAATGCGCGGATATAGGCTTCGATGCCTTCCTCACTAAACCCGTCCGCTCCAAAGACTTGCTCGGCATATTTTGCCAGCTTTTCTCCCCGAATCCAACCGGGGCACCCGCCGCTTTGCTCACCCGCCACTCCCTCCGCGAAGCGCAAAAACAAACCCTCCCACAACAGCCCGCCGCAAAAATTCTCCTCGTCGAAGACAACCCCGTCAACCAGATCGTCGCCCAAGGTCTTCTCACCAACCTCGGCCACCGCACCAGCGTCGCCGCCAACGGCATCGAAGCAATCCAATCCCTCGAACAATTTTCCTTCGACCTCGTCTTCATGGATGTCCAAATGCCTGAAATGGACGGCATCGAAGCAACGAAAATCATCCGGGATCCCTCCTCCCAAGTCACAAACCACAAAATCCCGATCATCGCAATGACCGCTCACGCCATGCAAGGCGACCGCGAAATCTGCCTGCAATCGGGCATGGACGACTACATCTCCAAACCCATCTCTATCACCAAATTACAGGAAATCATCAAAAAATGGCTCCCCGCCTAGTGTGCAGTTACAATGGTAATGATGCCTAGAACGCTGGGTTTTTGGTTCAGGGCAAGGCACTGTCAAACGATAACACCTTCGGGTTGCCAACGCCGCTCACGAAAGAAAATAA
>DYNR01000002.1:7605-27655 GCA_020720945.1 Chthoniobacter flavus
GAAAGAAAATAAGCATATTCCTCAATTTTGCACACCGGAAGAACTAATGACATGAAAGATGAAATAATAGAAGAAGTATGGAAGTCAAAACAGGAAGTTTCCGAACAATATAAAGGAGATTTTAAGGTGTTTGTTGAATCTATTAAAAAACAAGCAACACAAATGCGAAAGCAAATAGAGAAATTATCAGTCAATCCCAAACAAAACGCTGGAGGACAACGATTACCGCTGGCACGGTAATCATTCCTAAGCTTTAGTGCACGGGAGCAAAAAGACAAATCCGATGCAACATTTCATGATTAACTGGACACGAACCTCCTGCCTTTCCGCCCTCGCCGGCATCCTCCTCGCCGCCTCTTTACCCGCTTGCAAAAAACAGGAAATCACAGTCTCGGAAGTCCCGACTTCCTCTGCCCCATCCGCATCGCAAAGCCCGCTACCACCCAACCATCCCCCCATCAACGAAACGGCAAAAACCGCCCCGCAACAAGAATGTTCGTGGACTGCCCCCGAAGGCTGGGAAGATGCGGGCGCCACCGCCATGCGGGCGGGCAACTGGATCGTCCGCGACTCCTCCGGCAACAGCGCCGAAATCACCGCCATGGCTTTCGCGGGCGATGTCGGCGGCGACTTCGCAAATGTGAACCGCTGGCTTTCTCAAATCGGTGCCGCCCCGATGACCCAAGAAGATTTCGCTGCCCGGCGAAACGGGTGGTCTTTTTCCGTCGGAAACCGCCCCGCATTGCTCGTTCCTCTGCAAGGAAAATCCGAAGCCATCCTCGCCGCCATCGTCCCGCTCCCAGACAGAACTTGGTTTTTTAAAATGAAGGGCGAAAAATCTCTGGTGGAAAAACAACGCCCTTCCTTCGAAAGCTTTTTGCAAACCATCTCGTGGCACCTCCCGAAAACACCGTGACGCTTTCTCGCATCATCCGTTTTTTTGCCTCCCCCCGCTGGACGGTCGCCCTCCTCTTGGCCGCGATGGCTTTGGTGTTTTTCGGAACTCTCGAACAACGCTCGCTGGACATCTACGAAGTCAAAAAACGCTACTTCGAAAGCATCGTCGCCATTTTCCCTTCCGCCCCCGGAAGCCTCGGATTGCTCCCTCTCCCCGGCGGTGCTACCCTGTCTATCCTGCTGGCAATCAACTTGATCGCTGGATTTTTTGCCTATCACCGCACGCGCTGGAAAAAATTCGGGATCATCTGCATCCATGCGGGCCTCCTCATTTTGCTCGCGGGGGGCGCGGTATCCGCCCTCTCGCAAAAAGAAAATCTCATGCAAATCCGCGAAGGCGAAAAAATCGCTTTCACCCGCTCGACCCGAGATTACGAACTGGTTTTTTCCGCCCCCGCCCAACCAGAAAAACCAGACCTCCGCGCAGAAATCCGCCTCCCGTTCCCCCTGCTCCAAGAAGCCCTCCGCAACAAACAAACCATCTCGCACCCCGCCCTCCCCTCCCCGGTCGAAATCAAAAACGCCCACGAAAACGCGCTCCTCTTCGCCCGCCCAAAACCGGGGATGCTGGACTCGGAACCCTCCGCCTACCGCTCCTCCGCTTCTGCGGGCTACGGCAAAGAAATGGAAATTTCCGTCGCACCTCGCCCCCCCGAATTCCGCCCTAACACCCAAAACTTCCCCGCCGCCGAAATCGCGTTCGGCGGCAAAACCCTCCTCGTCTCCGGGGTCTTTGAAGGCTCGGAAATGCCCCCTCAAACCATCCCGATCAACGGGAAAAACTGGGAGGTTTCCCTCCGCTTGACCCGCTCCTACCTCCCCTTCCACATCGAGCTTTTGGAAGCACGCCACGACACCTACCCAGGCACCCAAATCCCAAGAAACTACTCGAGCAAAATCCTCGTCCACCCCGCCGCCGACTCGCCATCATCTCCTCCGGAACAAGCCGTCGTTTCCATGAACCACCCCCTCCGCAAAAACGGTCTTTCGTTTTTTCAAAGCGGGATGAACACGACCCAAAAAATGACGATTTTTCAAGTGGTCGAAAACCCGGGCTGGTTCTTCCCCTACCTCGCCCTCGCCCTCATCACGGCGGGAATGTCCTGGCAGTTCCTCTCCCACCTGCGCTTCCTCCCGCACCCCGCCTCCGCGAAAAAAAATGATGCGGGAAAAAAATCGCCTCTCGTCCCCCTCCTCGCATCCTCCGTCGCCATCGCCCTCGCCGCCTCCTTTTTTTGGCAAGCCTCCGAAGCTACGGAAACTGCCGGCGGCATCTTCGCTTCCCTCCCCGCCCAAACCGACGGACGCCTCAAACCCATCGACTCGGTCGCCCGCACAAGCCTCGCCCTGCTTTCCGGAAAATCGCAAATCCGCCTCCCCGATGGAAAAAAACTCTCTGCCGCCCAATGGTTTGCAGAAATGCAAAACAACCCGGAAAACGCCGCGTCCCTCCCCGTCTTCCGCATCGACCACGACCGCGTCCTAGGATTTTTTGGCTGGGAACAAACGGGAAAAAAATTCTTCTCCTTCGCCGAAATCGCCCCCTCTCTCAAAAAGTTTTCCGCCCTGGTCGAAAAAATCCGCAAAGACGACAGCTCCGACCGCGGTTCTTTTGAAACCCAAACCATGAAGCTCGCCTCGGCGTTGCAGCATTATTTGCAAATCCAGTCGGGCCATTACCCGGGGCAAATCCCTCCGCCAAAAGAACTCTCCGACCAAGAATGGAAACCGCTCTCCGAACCCGGCGGCACGCCCTCCATCGCCTCGCTCTACGCCGACCTCAAAAAAACTTCCAGCAACGGCGGCGACCCCGCTCCCATCTTGCACGAACTCTCCAAAACCTTGCGCCCCTTTTCGAATTGGAAAATCTCTTTCGAGTTCTTTTTCAACCACTTCGACCCCTTCTTCCAAGCAGAAATCCTCTACCTCCTCGCCTTCTTGCTCCTCTGCCTCGCCTGGCTACGGGCAGGGGAAACGGAGCGCCGCGCCGCGTGGGTTCTTTTGCTTTGGGCCTTCGCTCTCCATTCCTTCGGCATCCTCGCCCGGATGCTCCTGCAAGACCGCCCCCCCGTCACCAACCTCCACTCCTCCGCCCTCTTCGTCGGCTGGGCCGCTGTCGCCCTCGCCGCCCTCATCGAAAAAAATCAAAAAAACGGCCTGGGCATCTCGGTCGCCTCCGCCTGCGGATTCGCTTCCCTCCTCGTCGCTCCCACGCTTTCCACGGGGCGCGACTCGATGGAAATGATGCAAGCCGTCCTCGATTCAAACTTCTGGCTGACGACCCATGTCATTACGATTTCTCTGGGCTATTCTGCGATGTTTGTCGCCGGCTTCCTCGGCGCGATTTTCTTGCTGAAAAACGCGTTCGCCCCCAAACGCTTTTCGGAAGAAAACGCAACTTCCCTCTCCAAAACGATTTACGCCACCACCTGTTTCGCCATGCTTTTCAGTTTTGTCGGGACAATGCTCGGAGGCGTTTGGGCAGACCAAAGCTGGGGTCGGTTTTGGGGCTGGGACCCGAAAGAAAACGGTGCCTTGCTCATCGTTTTGGCCTGCGCCATCTTCCTCCATGTCCGGATTTTTTCCTTGCTCGGCAACAAAGGGCAAGCCGCCTTGGCCGTCGCGGGCAACATCGTCACGGCATGGTCGTGGTTCGGCACGAATATGCTGGGCGTAGGCCTCCATTCTTACGGCTTCGCGGAGCAACAACTCATCGCCCTCGGCGCATTTATCTTCCTCCATCTCTTGCTTTTGTCGCTCGTGTGGGCCAATCCCAAGAAAACAACCGAGAGCTTGAAAGCGGCATAACAGATTGAGGTTCCATCTATTTTTTATACCCATCCCGAAAGAAAAAACACCTCCTTGCCACTTCGGGCTTCCCTGTTGAACGAACGGCAAACTTTCCGATTTCCCCCCTTGCAAAATCCGAAAATTTGCCTTACCCTTCCTCTCCGCTTTGCCTTATGTGTATCCCTTCGCCCTCCGCAACTTTCTCCCGTTGGAACAAGCGCCGCGTGTGCGTCGCCCGCTTCGTCTCCCTCGCTCTGGTTGGGTTGCTTTGTTTTTCCGCAGCCAAAGCTTCTACGGATTCTCTCGTCCTGGATTTTCCTCTCGCAGCCCAACCAAAAAATGTCCCTTGGCTTTCGGACGCTCCCATGGAATGGGAAATGTATGCCGGACGCAGGATCGAGTTGCCTGTCGCCCGGTTAAATAATGCCTCCCGCTTGGCCGTAACGGTGCTTTTCGAAGACGCTCCGGGACTTTCGCTCCGCGCAACTTGGGAACCGGACTCGCCTGCCCCACCAACGCAAATCGGCATCAATTTATCCGACGGCATCTCTGGCTGGAACTCGAAAACCTTCATCGTCCCTCCCTCCCTCACCGCCGCCGGTGGAATGCTAGTCCTCGAAACAACGGGAACCTCCCGCATCGTCCATCGCCTCGCCGCCGAAATTTTGCAGTCCGCCCCTCTCTTCGCTCTCCCAAAACGAAAAAACGACCCCGTCTTTTCCATCGGCAAACGCTTCTTTTCGGAAGAAGAACTGCGCCCAGACCCACGCCCTGCACCCCCCGATGCCTGGAGCGAAAACCTCATCGAAGCCTACCTGCAAGACCAGCCAGAATCCATCCGCGAGGGCTTGGAGTTCCGCCTGGAAATCCGCCCTTCCGCCACCCGCGCCGTCTTGCGCTTTGAAATCAACGGCACTTCCGAAACTCCGGAAATCTGGGTGAACGGATACCGCGTCCCCAATGTTTCCGTTGAAGTCCCGGAACTCCGCTCCCCCTGCTACCTCCAACCCGTCCCCGGCGCGGACATCGTGTATGCGGGCTGGCGCAAAGGCTGGGCTTACCTCCCCCCGAGCTACCTCCGCCTCGGCGAAAATGTTTTCTTTTTCTCCAGCGGAAACAGCGAAGATTTTGTCCGCGAAACCCGCTTGGAAATGTGGTTTGACGAACCCCTCCTCCCCCCCTCCTCCCCTTCCGCCGCCGAAGTCCTCCAGGATTTAGAAAAACCTCTTTCCCCTCCCCCCGACCCCAGCCCTACCCCGCTCCCACCTTCCCCCGCCGCCTCCCCAACCCCTTCCACCGTAAATCTTTCCGAAATTTTCCGGACTTCTCTCCTCTAAGCTTTCCTCCCCCAACCCCACCCAAAAAAATCAACGCAACTTCCCCTGACTCCCTATGAAAAAAACGCCTCTTCCTGCCCCTAAAAAAATTTCTCCCCCCTTCTCGCTCCCCACAAAAAACCGGCGCGCCGCTTACACCCTGTTTGAAATCATGCTCGTCCTCGGCATCATCGCCGTCCTCGTCGGTTCCGCCATTTATCTCCTCGTCGGCAATGTCGATATCGCCAAAGAACAACGCGTGGACTCCGACCTCCAAGCCATCAAAACCCAGCTCAAAACCTACGAAATGCTGAATTTTACTTACCCGACAACCGCCCAAGGTTTGAAGGCTCTCGTCGCAAAACCGAGCGTGGAACCCGTCCCGCGCCGCTGGCGGCAACTGTTGGATTCGGTGCCAGTGGACCCATGGGGCTCCCCCTACCAATACGCTTTTCCAGGAAGAAAAGACCCGGGCAAATACGAAATCTACTCCCTAGGCCCAGACCGTCAAAAAAGCAACGACGACCTCCCCCGCGCCGATTGACCGGATTGACCGAACTCCGCCGCCCGACCCTTGCACCACCTCCTGCCACCGGACACAAAAGTCCGCCGCACCTCCGCCGGCCTGACTCTGCTGGAAATGTGCCTCGCTCTGGCCATCGGCCTGACCCTCGCCGCCTTGGCCATACCGACCGCAAACGGTTGGATCGAAGAACGGGCTTTCCGCTCCGAAACCGACGCGCTCGCCGATACCGTAATGCGCGCAAAAATCGAAGCGGAAACAACGGGCGAATCGCGCCTGCTCCGCTTCGCCGAAAAAAAAACTTCCCGCCTTTCCAAACTCTCCCCGGAAGAGGAAAAAGCCGCCGTCTATCAGGTCAAAGGGGGCTTCGAACTCGAACGGATGGGACGCCGCGGACAATGGGAAGACGCGGGCGGGTCGGTCTTGCGAATCCAAGCCGGCGGGGTCGTCTCTCCCGTCCTCTTCCGACTCAAACGAAACAACGGCTACATCGTCTTCCGCTTCGACCCGCTCACGGGACACATGGAAGAAAAGGAGTTCCAGTTTTGACCCCAAAAAAAACAGTCGGAAAAACCGCGCTCCCCTCGCCCGTTTCTCTTCCGGCAACACCCTGGCGACGCAGAGCTTTCACGCTCTTTGAAGCCTTGGTGGCTCTCGCGATTTTCAGCTTCGCCGTGATGGGGTTTTTGATGACTTTTGATTCGACTCTCGCCGCCGCCCGCGAAACCAGGAGAGAAGCGATCATCCGCCAAATGATGGAAGACCGCATCGCTTGGCTGGAACAGGCGGAACTCAAGGAATCCGAAGACGAGTTCGATGGCCCTTTCCCAGGAATGAAAATCCGCCAAGCCGTTCAAAAGGAAACGATTACCGACGACGAAAAAAATATTTTGGACGGCTTTTGGAAAATGGGGGTCAAAGTGACATGGACCCGCGACGGCAAAGAAGAAACCATGGAAGCGAGCTTCTTGCGCTACGGGCAATGACCCTAAAAAAACGCCTAAGAAAAACCGCGAAGAACAGCAAACCGAAAGAGTAAAGTGGCAAGAGTAAAAGAGAAAAAACGGCTTCTGGATCGCACGCACTTCATCGCCGCTTTCGGATGGGGGAACTCCTTCCCTAACACCCCTGCCACCCCCGCCTCGCCGCGCCGGAGGCCGATCTCCCGCCGCGCTTCCCCCGCTTTCACCCTCATCGAAATCATGCTCGCCCTAGCGATTTTTTCGCTCCTCGCTGGCGCGGTTTTTTTTAGCGTCCAAGCCGTCGGCAACGCGAGCGCGATCCTCGGGACCGAACAGCTCCGCGCCAGGAAAACCGACGCGTTTCTTTCCTGGTGCCGCAAGGGATTTCACAACCTTTCCGCACGCAGCGAAATCGCTTTGCAAACCCGCGACAGCGGTGCCGCTGGCCTCGCCGTCGAACTGGTCATCCACCGCGCCCCCGGCGCTTTTTCCTTGGGGGAATTCGACGCGGGAGGAACCGAAATCGTCCTCGGCGCAATCCCGGACGGACGCGGTGCCGCCACCGTTTCCGTCGCCCGATTCCCCGGCAATCTCACCGAAAGAGAACAGCGCCGCTACTTGGAGGAAACCGAATGGATCCCCTTGCTGGAAGGAGTAAAAAATCTCAGTTGGACTTTCTGGAACCCCGCAGAAAAAAAATTCTTGGAAGAATGGCCGGAAGGCCAAGGCCTGCCGGAAATGATCCACCTGAAAATGGTGCTCGACAGCGGGGAAATCGTGGAAGCCGTATTCCGCCCGCCGACTCTCCAAAAACAAACCGAAACCGCACAGCCGAACGATACGCCCTCGCCGTCTCCCGTGCCAGTCCCTCCCATCCCCCGATGAAGCCGCCCCCGAACCGTTCTTTCCTCTCCCGCCGCCGCTCTTCGGGTGCCGCTTTATTTTTGGTGCTCTGGGCGCTGCTGGTCGTTTCGGTTTCTCTCATCGTCGCCGTCCGCCTCGTGGATCTCGACCTGGAAAACGAGTCGGTCGCCGCCCGCCGCTTCGAGGCCCGCCAACTCGCTTTAAGCGGCTTGGCGGTAGCTTCTCACCCGGATGTCGAACCCCGTAGCCCATTGCTCGACAAAGACTTCGGCGATTCCAGAAGCTGGAATGTCCAAATCGCAAGCGAAAATTCCCGCATCAACATCAACCGCATCCTCCGCCAAAACGACACGGAACAACTCCGCCAACTCCTCGCTTTTTGGGACTTGAACGAAAGGCAAATCGCCACTATCGTGGACTCTCTCAAAGACTGGGTTGACGAAGACAATATCCGTTCGCTCAACGGCGCGGAAGCCTCGGACATCCCTCCTGATAGCGGGTGGTCAAAACCCGAAAACCGAGATTTTTTGGACATTGCGGAAATGGAACGAGTGCGTGGAATCGAATGGCTGGAAGAGGTGAAACCGGACTGGCGGGAGTATTTTTCCGTCCATGCTGGTTCGCTGGCGGATTTGCAATTCGCACGCCCGGATTTCCTCGAAGCCTGGGCCGGGATTGACCGGGACCGCGCCGCCCACTTCATCCGCGTCCGCGATGGCGAAGATGCCCGCCCCGGAACCCAAGACGATGTCGTCTTCGAAACTCTCTCCGACGCCCTTTCTGCCATCGGTGCAAACCCCTTGGAAACGCAAATCCTCTCCCGCTCTTTTTCTGTCAAATCGGGCGGGCTCAAACGCATCGAAAGCCGCGGCGAAGTCAACGGCACTTCCTACACGATCGAGTGCGTCGTCACTTCCGCAAAAGGCGCAAAACCTACCATCCTGAGCTGGAGGGAATTTTGAAAAAAAACTCCCAGAATAAAACCCAGCACGCCATCCGCCTGGCCCGCCCGTGGAACGACCTCTGGCAGCTATGGGAAAAATTTCCCGGCGAGAACGAGCCGTGGATTTTGACCTCGGAAGCCACCTCGATCGAACACTTCAAAAACGATTTGCACTTCGTCGCTCTCCCCGCCCGCGAGGTCACTGCCCTGGCCGCATGGTTCCCGACTTCCGACCCCGCCCTGCTCCAAGAATCCGTCCTCCTCCAACTCGAAGTGGCAGGCTTCACCTCTTCCTCCACCCTCCCCTCAAATGTGGATGTCCGCAAGCTCCAGCAAAACGGCGAAACCTCCCTGGCCAGAGCCTGCGTGTTCCCCTCGGATTTCCCCGTCTCTCCCACGCCGCGCTACCAAGGCTTTTTCCCTTCCCCTTTCGCTATCGCCCTCCAAGAAGACACCATCCTTTGCTGGCGCGAGGGCGACTGGGTTGTTGTCGTCGTCCCTTGCCGAACGGAAACCGCCGTCTGGGAAGCTTGCTCAAACGCCGATGACCCCGCTTGTTTCAAAGGCTGGCTGGAATCTTTTTTCCTCGAACTCCAACCGACAAAACTCCTTGAACCTATCCGAAAAATCAAGGACTTCTCGGGCCTCTTGCCCCCATCGGGCTTCCTCGGCATCTCCGTCGAACCCATCTCGGACCCCCAAGGCCCTACCCCAAAAATCCCTTCCCCCCTCCCCTCTTGGTTCCCTCCCGGTGTCCGCGATGCCATCGCCTCTTCGGAAAGGATGAAAAAAATCCGCATCGCCGCCATCGCCGCTTCGGTCGTCTTGGCCGCCATCGCCTTATCCACGGGCTCTTTTCTCATCAACCTGCACTGGAAAACCCTGACCCTCCAAAAACAGCTCCAAAAAATCGAAGACCAGGCATCCCCTTCGATGCGAACCGCCAGGCAATGGGAAATCCTCGCCCCCTCGATCGACACTTCGCTTTTCCCTCTCGAACGCCTTTTGCTCGCCGTCCAATCCCTCCCCCGCGAGGGCGTCCGTCTCTCGGTTTTTGAAACCATCCCAGACGGGATCCGCATCGAAGGCGATGCCCGCAATGTCGGCCTGGCAACCCTCTACTTCAACACCCTGCAAACCGCCCCTGGCTCGGAAGCGTTCGATTGGAAAATGCCTTCGCCCGCCCTCCAGCCTGACAACTCGGCGCGCTTTGCTATCGACGGGAGGTTCCGGCAATGAGGGAACTAACAAAAAACGAAAAAATCCTGCTCTCGCTCATCGCCGTTTTGATCGCCGGGTTCCTCATCGTTTTTACATGGAAAACTTTGCAGCGAAAAGCCGCAGAACAACTGGCGGAGGAATTTTCGATCGGCACGAAAATCGGAGAACTCCGCAAATGGATCGACGAGGAAAACCTCTGGCAATCCCGCGCCCTCTGGCTGCAAGAAAACCCTCCCCCCACCTGGGAACGCGACAAATCGGAAGCCGACCTCGTCCAACAAATCCAATCTTCCCTGGCCGAACAAGGCATCGACATTCTCAGCCAAAGAATCGGCAACACCCAAGAACTCGGAGACTTGCAAGAAGTCAGCGTCCAACTCACCCTCAAAGGAACAACCGAAGAAATCATCCGCTGGCTCCACGAACAACAGCAACCGGGCAACTACATCTCCCTGCGCCAACTCAACTTGCGCGCAGACTCGGATAAAGAAAACCTCCGCGCCGAAATCGGGATGACCCGCCATTACCTGATTTCCGGCAACCCCGCACCTCCCGCAACCCCTCAAAAAAAATCGCCTTCCTCCCCATCCGAAAATCAAGAGGAACCCGACAACCAACTCGGCAACCAAGACCCCAAAACCACTGAACCAACCGAAACCACCGCCTCCCCGACCGAAGAGCCCTCCCCTTCTCCCTCTCCCATTCCCTCAAAGCCAACCCCTACGCCCACACCTACGCCCGCCCCACCAGAAGACCCCACCCCCGAAGTGCTGGTTCTTCCACCACCGCCTCCCGGCGTTCCACCCCTGCCAAACGAGGATCCCGAATGAAAACTCGCATCCCTTCCGTCCTCCTTTCCCTTTTGCTTGCTCCCGATCTCTTGGTGCCCGCCGCCTTCGCGGTCTCCGACCCCGCCGTCCACCACGAAATCTCCCGCTACGAGCCGATCTGGAAATTTTCTCCCTTCGTCGTCGTCACGGACTTGAGCGGAAAAGCGGACGACCTCGCCGGTCGCTATGTCCTCACCGGATTTGCACGAATGGGTGATAAGGATGTCGCTTTCGTTTTTGACCGCACCTCGCTGGAACGCTTCACTCTCGTCCCCGGCGAAGCAAAAAACGGCCTGACTCTCGACAGCGTCCACCACCAAGGCAACCTCTCCACCCTCCGCGCAAAAATCTCAACCGCTGGCAGAACCCTCGAAATCGCCTACGATGCTTCTGCCTCCCCCGTCGCCGCCACCCCTGCCCAACCGGGCAACCAGCCTCCCCGCGGCAGAAACACTCCGCCCCAACAACCGAACCGCCAACCCGCCCCAAACACCCAAGCCCGCAACCAGCCTACCCCCCAAAGACAAAATCCGAACCCCCAACCGACTCCAAAACCCCAACCCGGCCTCCCGAACCAAACCGCCCAACCCCCGCAAAACATGAACCAAATCGTCGGCAATAACCCGACGCCGAACCAAACACCACCTCCCCCGCGCCGCGTGATCCGCCGCCGGGGAATCGTCGCACCTCAATGATGATGAACCCTCTCTCCCGCTCCCTCGCCTCTTGCCTCCTCGCGCTGGCTCTGTTGCTCCCCGCTCCTTCCCGGGCGCAAACCCCTCCCGCAAGCAACAACGACCTCGTGGAAATCCAAATGCCCAATAACCCGGTCAATGAAGTCATCAGCTTCTACGAACTCCTCACCGGCCTGCGCCTCATCCGCGACGCAAACCTCGCCGGCGGCAACATCTCCATCCTCGTGAACGGAAAAATCCAAAAAAGAGATGCCATCGCCCTCATCGAATCCGCCCTCCTCCTAAACGGCTATTCCATCGTCCCCATGGGCAACAATGTCGCCAAAATCCTCGGCCCCGGCCGCTCCCCTCTCGGTGAAAGCATCCCCCTCTACGCCGACCCTTCTCTCCTCCCTCCCACCGAAGAACTCGCCAGCTACTTCATGCTCCTAAACTACATCTCCCCGCAAGACGCCCTCTCGGTTTTTAATGCCTATGTCAGCCTCCGCCCCCAAGGCACCATCGTCGCTGTCCCAAACTCGAACGCCCTGGTCATCACCGACACCACCACCCTCATCCGCCGCCTCATCCACCTCCAACGCTTCATCGATGTCCCCGGCGCCCGCATCTTGACGGAGTTCATTTCTCTCGCCCGCGCCGACGCCGAAAAAGTCGCGGAAATGGTCAACAAAATCCTCGAAGATGAAAAACAGGCGGACAAAGCCACCGCCGTCCCCGTCCTCGACGGCGGCCAACCTCCCGCCGTGGAAACCGCTGGCTCCGCCGCCGGAAGCCCCGGTGCCGCCGCCATTAAAAAACTCGCCCAAATCATCAAAATCATCCCGGACACCCGGACGAACCGCATCCTCGTCGTCGCCCCGGAAAACCGCATGGCTTACCTCCACCGCCTCATCCGCGACCTAGACTCCGCCGTTTCCCTAGAACAAACCCTCCAACGGCAACTCAACTTCGTTTCCGCTGGCGAAGTCCTCCCCGTCCTTGAATCGATCCTCGCAGAAGGGGACGATGCCCAAAACTCTTCTTCCCAATCTTCCTCAACCTCCCGCCAACCGTCTTCCCAAAATTCTTCTTCCTCTTCCCGCTCTTCTTCCGGCTCCTCCTCAAGCGGTTCGAGTTCGAGCAGCCGCTCGGGCGGGGGCACCTCTTCTCCAGATATGCTCTCGGACCCCCGCGAGGACACCTCCCCGCAAGCCATCAGCGTCGGCAAGGCCCGCATCATCGCCGACCGTAGCCTGAACAAAATCATCGTCATCGGCCCGCCGGAAGTCCGCAGCAAAGCATCCCAAGTCCTCGACCTCCTCGACCGCCGCCCGAAACAAATCTACCTCGCCACCATCATCGGCCAACTTTCTCTCACCGACGACCTGAACATCGGCTTCGATTACCTCATCAAATTCAACCAGCTCAACCAAAACCTCGGCGGCGCGGGAATGCTCCGCAACACGGGCGTCGATGTCCTCCCCGACCCCTCTTCCATCATCGCCAACAATGTCTTCCCCGCCGCATCCCAACTCGGCGGCTTGACCCTCTTAGGCACAGTCTCGGAATCCATCGATGTCTTCGCCCACGCCCTCGAAAAAGACGGGAAATTCAAAATCATTTCCCGCCCCGTCGTCTATACCGCCAACAATAAAAAAGCTCTCATCAGCTCGGGCGAGGAAGTCCCCTACGCAGCAAACACCGTCAGCTCCGCCATCCAAAACAACACGACGGGCATCACCTCAAACACGAGCTTCAAGGATGTCCTCCTCAAACTGGAAGTCGTCCCCCTCATCAACTCGGACGAGGAAGTCACCCTCACCATCGCCCAGCAAAATGACTCCGTTCTGCGAATGGCTGAAATCTCCCAAGGCAACAAAGTCCCTGTCATCGGAACCCAAAAACTAACGACAACCGTCTCGGTAAAAAACCGCAGCACGATCGTCCTCGGCGGCCTCATCAAAGAACAAGACGACCGCACCCAAAGCGGCCTCCCCTTCCTCTCCAACATCCCCGGCCTCAACTACTTCTTCAGTAACACCGACAAAAAAAAAGCACGCTCCGAGCTGATCATCCTCATCCAACCTTTCATCATCAACAACCCCACGGACTTGTATGACACCCAAGAGGATCTCCGCAATTCTAGCCGCCTCGCGGACGAAATCATCCAGCCCTATATGCCGGAAATCCGCAAAGCAGAATCGGTCTTCCCCGTAAACCCCGAACCGCGCACAACCATCAAACCAAACAAAAAATCATCGCAAAAACCCACCCCTTACCCGCTCCCAGCAGACCGCCAACAACTTTCGTCCCTCCCTCCAAAACCGACCTCGACTCCAAAACCAACCCCTTCCCCCAAACCCTCCCGCTAACTGGACCAATGAACGACCCCGCCTTCGACTCCCCTCCGCTCATGGAAATGCTCGCGGACTTGGCCATCTCCACGGGCGGCGAACCCGCCACCGTGGAACGCGCCCTTTTCCAACCTCCCGAAGGCGCCTCCCTCTCCCCTATCCATCGCCTCCTAGATGCCTCCGCCACCGAAGAAAACTCGTTCCTCGCCGCCCTCGCCGCCCGCCTCAACTTGCTCTGGATCGAAGCCCTCCCAGAAGCCCAATCCCTCCCCCAATCCATCCTCCCCGCCCGCATCGCCCTCCGCCACCTCCTCGTCCCCATCGAAGATAACGGCATCTTCCTCACCATCGCCTGCTGCGACCCTTTCAACCACTCGGCCCGCGCGATCGTCTCCCAACACATCGACCGCCGCATCCGCCTGGCCCTCACCCCCCGACTGGGTCTTGTCGCAACTCTCCGCGCACTCTACGGTGTCGGTGCCGATACTTTGGAACAACTCATGGAAGGCCGAGAAGGCGAAACCTCCTCGAACGACGAGGAAGCGGTCAATGTGATCGATGAGGACGATGACGAAGCTTCCGTAATGAAATTCGTCAACCAGATTTTGCGCGAAGCTCTCAAACAACGCGCCACGGATATCCATGTGGAACCGATCGCCGACCAACTCACCATCCGCTACCGCATCGACGGTGTCCTCCGCGAAACCCCCATCCCTGCCAATATCCGCATCCTCCGCGACTCGGTCATTTCCCGTATCAAAATCATGGCAAACCTCGACATTGCGGAAAAACGCCTCCCCCAAGACGGCCGCATCCCCCTAGAACTCGCCGGACAAGCCATCGATGTCCGCGTCGCCACCATCCCCTCGGTTTCTGGCGAAACCATCAGCCTCCGCTTGCTGGGCCAAGAGATTTTTGACTTCCCACGCCTTGGCCTAGACCACAAAAGCGAGTCCGTAATCCGCGACCTCATCGCCATGCCCAACGGCATCATCCTCGTCACGGGCCCGACCGGTTGCGGAAAATCAACAAGCCTCTACACCTTCCTCTCTTCCTTAAACACGAAAGACCGCCGCATCGTGACCATCGAAGACCCCGTCGAACACAAACTCCCCGGTGTCGTCCAAATCGCCGTCCGCTCGGAAATCGGCCTCTCCTTCGCACGCGCCCTCCGCGCCATCCTCCGCGGCGACCCAAATGTCATCATGATCGGCGAAATGCGGGACTTTGAAACCGCAGAAATCGCCATCCGCGCTTCCCTCACGGGCCACCTAGTTTTCAGCACCCTCCACACGAACGACTCCGTGGGCGGCATCACCCGCCTCATCGATATGGGCGTCGAACCGTTCCTCGTCGGCACCGCCGTCCGCGTTTTCATCGCGCAACGCCTCGTCCGCCGCCTCTGCCCCCAATGCAGAAAAAAAGACGATGTCGGCACTAGCTTCCTCCACAAAGAAGGGATCCCGATTCCCGAGGGCACCGTGATTTACAAACCGAACGGCTGCCGCCAATGCCACAACACGGGCTATGTCGGACGAATCGCCCTCTTCGAGATTTGCCGCATCACCACCCGGATGCAAGAACTCGTCCAAGCAAAAGCTCCCGCTTCGGCTCTCAAACGCATTGCGATGGAGGAAGGTCTCGTCCCCCTCCGACTCCAAGGCTGGAGCCGCGTCATCGACGGAACCACTTCGGTCGAAGAAGTCCTCCGCGTAACCTTGGCGGAAATCGCCGCCATCGACGAATGAACCCTCCCTCCGTAAAACCCCTGCCGCCCTCTTCGCCCCATGCCTGATTTTACCTACCGCGCCTTGGATGCCGGCGGCAAACTGCACGAGGGAATGCTGGTCGCCCGCACCCGCCAAGAAGCTCTCGCCCAACTGACGACGCGCCGACTCCAACCGGTGAGCCTCCGCACCAGTGCCTCTGCCGACGCTTCGCAAGCCTCGGAAGCCACCGCCGTATCCTCCGCCGCAAAATCAAAAAAATTCCAACCCCTCAAACCCGCGCAACAACTCCTCTTCACCACGGAAATGGTCGAACTCCTCCAAGCCGGCCTCCAGCTCGAACAAGCTCTCGGTGTCATGGAAACCCGCGAAGAACGCTCTTCCCTCAAACTCGCCGCCGCCGCCCTCCGCGCCCGCGTCCGCGAAGGTGCAAGTTTTTCAAAAGCTCTCAAGGAATGCGACACGGGCTTCTCCCCACTTTTTATCAGCATCTGCAACGCGGGCGAAGCTTCGGGCGCCCTCCCAAAAATGCTGGAAAGCCAGGCCTCCCACATGGCGTTCTTGCTCGACCTCCAACGCCGACTGATTTCCGCCCTCGTCTATCCTTGCGTCGTCTTAGTCGCCGGGGTCGCCCTCCTGATTATCTTCATGACCTTCTTGCTCCCGCAACTCACGAGCTTGCTGGGCAAAACGGGACAACAACTCCCTCTGGTCACCCGCGCTCTGGTGGCTTCGAGCGAATGGTTGGGCGTCTGGTGGTGGACGATTCCTGTCGGCGTTGTCCTCCTCTTTATCGCCCAACGAATCTATGTGAAAACCCCCGCCGGCCGCCGCGCATGGGATCGTTTTGTCCTCTCTCTCCCTCTCTTCGGCCCCCTCCTCCGCAAACGCTTCCTCGCCCAGTTCCTCCAAACCCTTTCGACTCTCGCAAGCAATGGGGTCAACCTCCTCCAAGGTCTCTCTCTGGTCCGCGGCACTTTTGGCAATACCCAAATCTCTGCGGTTCTCGACCAAGTCTCCGCCGCAGTCTCCGAGGGTGTCCCGCTCTCGAAAAGCATGAAAAAACAAGAAATCTTTCCCCCCGCCCTCATCGATATTTTGCGCATCGGCGAACAGACGGGCGACATTGCCACCGCCCTCAAACGCGGCGCGGAAAAATACGACCGCGAGTTTAACCTCGTCATGGAACGCTTTTCTACCCTCATCCAACCTCTCTCGATTTTGATCGTCGCCATCTTTGTCGGTGTCGTCGCCTACGCCATGATCACCGGGATCCTCACCACCGTTTCCGGCCTCCGAACCCGCTAACCCTACCCTTTTTTCACCGATGAACCTCGATTTTACGCTCCCGCAAATGCGACGGATCGCCACGGGCTCCCTCCTCTTTTGCGTCCTCGCGATGGCCCTCGCAAAATTCTTTGAACCCTCCCTACCCGCCCTCGCCTGGCTCACCGCTTTCTTCGAAGCCGCTACCGTCGGCGCCATGGCGGATTGGTTTGCTGTCGTCGCCCTTTTCCGCCACCCCATGGGCATCAAAATCCCACACACCGCCATCCTCCCCGCCAATAAAAATCGGGTGGGCGAATCCCTCGCTTCCTTCCTCGATAACAGCTTCCTCACCCCGGAACAACTCGGTCCCCGCTTCCGCAAAATCAATTACGCCGCCTTCTCTTCGCAATGGCTGAAAAACCACTCCGCGATGCTCGCCGATAAAGCGGCCAGCTTTGCCCCAAATATCCTGAGCGGCTTCTCCGACGAAGAAATGACTTCGCTCCTCTCCCAAAAAACCAAGGAAATGATCCGCAAAACCGATGTCGCCCCGCTGCTTGGGGAAGGTATCGAAATCATGGCAAAAAACGGGCGCGACCGAGAAATTTTCACCTCTCTCATCAAATCTTCCCGGCAAATGATCGAGGAGCACCGCCCGCTCATCCAATCCAAAATCCGGGAGGAAATCCCCCTCTCTTCGGAAATGCTCGGCAAACTCTTGCCGATGAAGGAACTCTTCGGCCCGGTCGTGGACAGTGCGCGGGAAAAACTCGCTTCGCTGGTCGCAGAAAAATCAATCCAAAAAGTCCAGGCTACCTTGGACGAAGCGGTGGACTCCCCGACGCACTCGCTCTGGCTTTCCTTCGAAAAACAATTGCACAACCTCATCGGAGATTTGAAGTTTTCCGAAGAAATGAAAACCAAAGTCCGCGAGATGCAAAACTCGCTGGCGGACGGACGCCTGGTCGATGACTTCGCAATGAAAACTTGGCGGGAACTCAAGGAGTTTTTGCTGGCGGACTGCGCCGCTGAAAATTCGCTGGTCCGCCAAAAAATCGAAAGCTCCATCCTTTCTCTCGCCGGACAACTCGAAGAAAACGATGCCTGGCGCACGAGCATGAACCGCTTTTTGGGCGAGCAAATCCTCGCCTACGCCCTGTCGAACAAGCACCATGTCCGCGAACTGGTGGTTTCGACGGTCAACGAATGGGATGCCGAGGAAATGGCGGAAAAACTCGAAGACACCGTCGGCAGGGACTTGCAGTTTATCCGGCTAAACGGAACCGTCGTCGGCGGCATCATGGGCCTCGCCATCCACGGCATTTTCTGGCTACTCGGAAAATAATTCTTACCAACCGCACCACACACCACTCTTCCAAACTATGAAATGGATTCGCTACCAAGATCACAAAGGTTCCTCGCACTATGGCATCCACGACTCCTCGGGCATCTGGAAAGTTCTCGGCTCCCCGTTGGCACAATGGTCTATCACCCAAGAACCTGCCTCCATCGCAAAACTCCTCGCCCCAATCGAACCCTCCGCCATCCTTTGCATCGGACTCAACTACCGCCGCCACGCCGAAGAAACCAATTCGCCGATCCCGGAATACCCCGTGCTTTTTTTCAAAAACCCGGCATCGGTCCAACACCCCGGTGCCCCGATCGAACTCCCGCGCCACCTCCGCAGCGACAAAGTGGACTACGAATGCGAACTTGCCGTCGTCATCGGTCGCCGCACAAAAAACGCAACCATCCAAAACGCCCTAGACTCGATCCTCGGCTACACCTGCGCGAACGATGTGAGCGCTCGGGATTGGCAAAAACACGCGGGCGGCGGACAGTGGTGCCGCGGCAAAAGCTTTGATTCTTTTTGCCCCTTAGGCCCCTGCCTCGTCACCCCAGAAGATATTCCAGACCCCCAAACCCTCCGCATCCGCACGACCGTCGCAGGCGAAACGCTCCAAGACTCAAACACCTCGGACATGATTTTTTCGGTGGCGGAAATCATCGCCTTCCTCAGCGGCAGCACCACCCTCCTCCCCGGCACCGTCATCCTCACGGGCACCCCGCACGGCGTCGGCATGGGTCGCTCCCCCTTCCGCTGGCTCCAAACAGGCGAAGAGGTCACCGTCAGCATCGACCAAATCGGCGACTTATCAAACCCCGTCATCGAAGAACCTTTGCCCTGACAATCTTAAAATGACACAGGGAACCCAACGATACTACTCTCTGGCTACCACTCCCCTTCAAAATTTATCTACGCCAATCTACGGCTTCTTTTTTGCAAAAATTAGCACCCTTCCGGCACCGATTTTTTGATCCGAGATGAAACATTTTTTTGCGCGGGTTCTGAACTGCCCCCGCAAGCCCCGCCTGCCAACTCGCCCAACCGCTGGTTCGCCCTCTGCGGAGTCTGTCTGGCCGTCACGATGTATGCCCTGGATGCCAGCATCGTCAACATCGCCCTCCCCTCCCTCCTAAAACAATTCTCTTGCTCGCTGAAGGAAATCCAGTGGGTCATGATTTCCTACTTGGCGGCCAGCGTCGCCCTCCTCCTGCCTGTGGCAAAAATGGCAAACCGCCACGGGAGGAAACGCATTTTCTTGGCAGGTCTAACCATTTTCCTTTTGGGCTCCCTACTTTGCGGCATTTCTTGGAACCTCCCTTCCATCGTCGTGTTCCGCGTTGTCCAAGGCCTGGGTGCCGCCTGCCTCGCCGCTCTGATGTCTTCGGTCATCACCGGGATTTTCCCCGATAACGAACTCGGGCGCGCCCTTGGCCTTGTCACGACTTTTGCCACCCTCGGCACTTCTTTAGGACCGAGCATCGGCGGCTACCTCATCTCCTTGGCCGGTTGGCCGTGGATTTTTTTGGTCAACTTGCCCGTGGGCGTTTTAGCCCTTTATCTGGTCACCGTTTTCGTCCCGAACGACAAAAAGCCCCCCTCCGAACCCGCCTCCATCGCCCCTCCTTCCCCCCGCCCGCAAATGCTCCCGCTCCTTGCAAACCCCGATCTCTTGATCGCCCTTTCCGCCCGTTTTTTTTCGATGGCTCTCAACGCGGCCTTCCTCTTCCTCGCCCCCTTCCTCCTCCAAAAAAGCCTCCATTTTTCGATCGAAAAATCGGGCATTTTCCTTGCTGCCACCCCCGTTTTTATCGGGATCGCCGCTCCGGTCATCGGCTTCCTCTGCGACAAATTCGGCACTCGCAATTTCAACCTCGCCGGACTGCTTTGCCTCTTTCTTTCCTCGTTTTCTCTCGCCTCCTTTCACGAAGGAATGTCGGATTCTTCCTACCTCGCAAAACTCCTTCTCTTCGGCGCGGGAATGGCATTTTTGAACGCCCCGAACAACAAAATCATCATGGGCACCGTCACCCCGCAAAACCGTTCTTCGGCATCCGCCTTCCTTTCGTTTTCGATCATGCTGGGGCAAATGGCGGGTGTCTGGGGAGCGGGTGCCCTCTTTCGGCAAATCGCGGAATCCCGCTTCGGAAACGCAGATCTGTCCAAACTCCTGCCCGCACAAATCGCCGCCTCTTCTGGCGGGGTTTTCCTCTTCTTCGCCCCCTTTTTGCTCCTCCCTCTCCTAGCAACGCTCTTCCGCCCACCCCCTCCCCCT
>DYNR01000113.1 GCA_020720945.1 Chthoniobacter flavus
CCCTTTTTCTCTCTTTCTCTTCTCTTCACATCATCCGCTGCACCGCCCGCTGCAACTCAACCTGAAACGCCATGATGTCTTCTTGCGTCGGCCTGTAACCAGGAGTTTCGGGATTCAAAACAGGTCGCCCACTCGTATCGATCAGCCATTCCGCTCGTTGTCCGTCAGAGAACACGACCTTCCCGCTCACCATGGCGTTTGCCCGCGTAATCTGGTCAACGGAAAACGACAACTTGCCGCTCGCCTCAACTTCCTCTTCCGCCTCTACAGGTTCTTCTTTTTTTGCAACAACGGGATCCTTCGGAACGACCTTCAAATCATCGAGCAATAACCGCAAATCCAAATAAGTAAGCGAAATCTCAAACTCTTCTTTGATCATCCTCTGCACATCGCTCGGAGAGAATCCTTGCCCGACCCACCCCGCCACTTTCTTCCTCTGTTCGTCGCTCAATTTCATAGTGCCCAAAACCTTACCGCTTCCACTCCCCCGAATCAAGGGTGGAAAAATCCCTGAATCCGTGAGATAAATGCAAAGAAGCTCTGTAAGGCATTGGAGCGAAAGGGTTTGGAAAAAACCAAGGAATACCCCTAGGTCTTTTGCGTGTTTTTTCCAAGCCTTTGCAGCCCAATTGATTACAGAGATTCACAGCAGTTATCTCACTGATTCAGGAAATCTGGCAAATCTATTTCTCCCCGCGCCTCCCTCTTAACCCATTCGGAAAACTGTCGCCACTGCCCCTTACCCCCCGCACGCACTTCCACCTCCCTCGGCCACGCCAACCACCGAACCGGCACTTCAAACCCCGTTAACTCCTTTCGCAACAACTCCTTCCACTCCACCACACTCCCTCTCCCCTTCAAAAAAATAACAGGCCGCTCGCCGTATTCCTCATCTTCCCTCCCCACCACCACCGCCGCCTCGACCCCTCGAAAACCCAAAACCACCGCCTCGATTTTTTCGGGATATATATTTTCCCCCCCGCAAACAAACATCCTGTCCTCTCGCCCCAAAACAACCAACTCCCCGCCCCTCCCCCACCTCCCGACATCTTTTGTCCGGAACCACCCCCCCGCAACCTCTTCGCGGACAATCCGTTCCCCTTCCTGCACATACCCTTCAAAAAGCACTTCGCCCCGGATTTCTATCGCTCCACCTTCCCCCAATCGCACTTCTCTTCCCGGCAAAACTCTACCCGAATGCAGCAACGCTTCCCCCCCGTCGCTCACCCTGCCCGTGCTAATTTGCGAAGCCGTCTCGGTCATCCCGTAAGTCACATACAACGGACATCCCGACCGCACCGCCGCAACGCGCAACTCGGGCGAAACTGCCCCGCCGCCCACCAAAACCGCTTTCATCCCCTCCCACCTTTCCCCTTCGGCCAACAACCGGTATAACTGCGTGGCAACAACCGAACGATGGGTGATCCCGGAAACTGCCCCAAACGCCGCCACCGCTCCAAAATGCAACGCCCTCACCATTGCCCCAATCCCGCTCACATGCCACAACGGCAAGTCAATCAACCACTTATCTCCTCGCCCCAACGGAATCACCGATGCCGTCCCCTCCGCATTCGCAAAATGCGCTCCCCACCGGTGCAACGCTACCTTCGGCTCTCCCGAGGAACCCGAAGTGCAAATCATGGTCCCGCTCCCAACCCCTCTACCCGCCGCCGAATTCAAAAAAATCTCTCCCCCGTCACACCCGCCAACCACCCGGTGCTCGCCCGCAAAAAAAACAAACCTTTCCCTCGTCCACCTCGCATTCACCGGAAAAACGCAAAGCCCCTTCCACCCCGCCGCCAACACCCAAAGCGCCATCTCAAAACCCGTCGGCAAACGCACCGCAAAAATCCCGGACTCCGGCATCTCCCGGCATCGCTCGCCAAGAACCTCCGGCAACTCGTGATAAAAAATCCTACGCCCCTCCCCATCCTCGATCGCCACCTGCCCCCCATGCTCTCCCGCCAACCTTTCAATCCATTCTCTCACCGCTCCACCCCCCGCCAACAAATCTCCCCAACCGCCTCTCCAAAAACAGGTTTCGCCATTCGAGAATCAAAACGATACCCGCTCAAATCGAGGCGATCCCGCAAAATATCTTCCCGCACAAACGAATAAGTATCTAGCCCCGCCGCCTCCGACCCACCTAATCGGCTCGCAAATTGCCCAAGCCAATAAATGCCCCACCCCGACTCATAAGCCGCGCTCACCACCGCCCGCATCCCCCATCGCGCCGCCTCGTCCGCCCACTCCTTCGCCACCCGCAAGCCCCCCTGCAACGAAGGCTTCAAAACTGCCGCCGCCGCCCCTCGGTATTCTGCCAACATCCCCAACGGAATCTCCCGCAAAGTTTCATCCAACCCGACCGGGATCGGCGACCAAGCTATCCACTCCCGCAACCTCGCCGCATCGCGCAACGGCTCTTCCCAATACGACACCGCAAACCCCTCAACCCTTCGCAACAACGCCACCGCATCTTCCCACTCCAAACACCGGTTGGAATCTAACCGCAACTGGACTCCGCCGCCAAACTCCTCCCGCAAAATTCCTAAAACAACTTCCATCTCTTCCCCAGAAAAACCCGTCGTCTTGATTTTGAAAACCCTGCCTCCATCCCGATAAACCTCTCGCGCCCTCGCTGCAACCCCTTCGACCCCCCCAGCACCTCTAACCAACAATGCGTTGATAACCAAAGAATTAGAAACCGCCGAACCAAAATCAAACCCGTTCAAATCCGCCTCCGCACAATCCCACGCAAACTGCAAAGAAGACGGCAACCGCTTCTCCGCCGCCCGCTCTTCCAACCCTTCGCCCCATTCTTCCTCTTCTCCCTGCTCTCCCCCAAACAAAAACGAATCAACTTCCGCAAGGCTTTCCCTGCTCCACCCCGGCAACGGCGAACATTCTCCCACCCCCACGCGCCCGTCCTCGTCCCGCAAAACCAACAGCCGCCCTTCCCTCCGCCCTACCCCATCTACCAAAATAAAAAACGGCTTCCACCCCGCCACCCGCAACCTCTTTTTCTCCACGCCCCTCATCCCTCGACCCTCCCTTTTTCCTGTCTTTCCTCACCTTCCTCCCCCTCTCTTCCAGAAAAAAATTCCCCGCAAAACTTCAGCGCAAACCCCATCGCCAATATCCCTAAAAAAATCCCCACCCACCGATCCCAAATCACCTCGATCTTCGTGGAAGGATGCGGGTCTTGCATCACGGTCATATAAAACGCCAAAGCGATCTGCCAGCCGGCATAAGAAATTTTTTCGCTCCCAAGAGACACCCATGCCGCCAAAAAAGTCCCCGCCCCGAGAAAAAATAAATACGCCGCGAGAGAATCGAAAACCGGAATCAAAAACACGACCATCCCAATCCCTAAAACCCCTCCCAAAAACGCTCCGGCCAACCGCAACATCTGCTTCCGCTTCCTGACCTTTGCGTCGGCAATCGCCGTGACCGCGCAAGTAATCATGCAAGTGTGAATCCCCGTCCAATCTACCATGGTCATAAACAGGTAACACCCGAGCGTCGCACCCGTCGCACAAAATGCGAACGCAGGATAAAAAGGGTTACGCCAAAAATCTCCCGCAAAAAATCCTTCTTCTTTTTTTCCTCTTTCTCCCTCCCCTCCGAGTGCTGAAACAACCTTACTCGCTCTCGCAACCACCTCTGGCGAAACACCTTCCAATCGCACCCCGTCCTCCTCTCCTGCCGTCTGCCCTCTCCCCAGCACCTCGAAAACACGAAATTCCCGCACCTTCCTCGCCACCCGCAACGCCGCCTTCCGGTCTTCCTCGCTTTTCGCCTCCAAAAAATCTTCCTCCCCGCAGGCCGAAAAAACTGCCCCGCACACCGCCGCATTCTTCTCCGTCAAAACCCCGCTCTTTTCTAAAATCTCCACCCTCCGCAACCCTTCTTCGTCCTCCCCGCCAAAAGTCGCAACCCCCCGAAAAAATAAATCGCGCCACCCCTTCTCTTCCCGCGTCAAAACCGCCCGCAAACGGCCCCGCAAAAACTCTTTCCCCCCCGGATGCCCCATCAGCCACTGCAACGCAAAAGTGACCGTGACCACGAGCCCCAAAATCGCCCACAGCCACCCGATCCCACCGAGCACCCGGTTGGGGTCGGGAACTTCATCGAACAAAAATGTAAATAACGCCACAATGACCAGCGGTCCGAGAAACACCCTCGGCTCTTTGCACGCCACCATGCAAAAATACCCGGCGTAAAACACGCAACCCCAAAAAAATACCCGCAACCACCCTTCGTCCCAAACCCCCCACGCGGCCAGATACAACAAGAAAGAAGACAACGCCGCCACCGCCACCCCAAGCCCCGCCGCAGCCCGCGTCATCGGCATATCTCTCTGCGAAACAAGGAAAACCAAATACGGCCCGATGGAAAGAAACGGCATCCGAAATGCGAGCATCACCAGCGCAACGACCAAAACACCCACCGTAATCCTCGCCGCTCCCCCCGCCCGCCCTTCTTCCGGAAGCAGGCTTTCCCACAACTCCCTCGCGCTTAAAACTGTCATCTCCCACCCGCCGGATACACTGTCGCCGTAGCCGTCGCCCCAACCCGCAAAAATTCGGGAGGGATATCCCCGCGCAACCGGACTCGAACGGGAAACCTCTGCGACAACCGCACCCAATCCAACTCTTTCATCACGATGGGCAACCCGGGAAACGGATCTTGCGGCAATGCGGTCACACCCCACCCGACGCTCTCGACTTCCCCCTCAAACTCCATCCCAGGTGCCGTCATCAACTCGACCTTCGCCTTGTCCCCCTCCCGAATTTTTTCTAGCTCGCTCTCCCGGAACTGCGCATCGACATACCACCTCCTCACATCGATAAACACCATCACATCGACCCCTATCCGCGCAAATGCCCCTTCGGCTAAATTCATTCCCGCCACCCTCCCATCGAAAGGTGCCCGCACCACGCAATCCCTCAATGCAAGTGCCGCTTGCGCCTCCGCCGCCACCGCCGCCCGCACCCTCGCTTCCAGCGCCCCGGCATCGAGCACCCCCGCCTCCGCCGCCGCCAACTCGGCCTTGGCAACCCCTACCGCCGCCCCGGCACTCTCCATCGCCCGCCGCGCCGTATCTACTTGTTCCGCACTGGCATACTTCTTCGCAAGCAACGGAGCCAACCTCCCGTAAGTCTCCCGGGTTTCCCCCAACACCACTTCCGCCCGCAAAAGCGCAGCCGCCGCAGCCTCGACCTGCTTTTTCTGCGCGGCCACCCCCCTCAACGCATTTTTCCACTCGCCTTCGACCGCCTCCCGGTTCGCCTTCGCCACTTCAAACGCAAGCTCGTAAGGCTCGGCATCGATCCGAAAAAGCTCTTCCCCTTTTTTTACCAACTGGTTGTCTCGAATCGGCAAAATCTTGATCGGCCCACTCACCCTCGGAGCAATTCCTATGACCGCCGCCGAAACTGTCCCGTCCCCGGAACGGGGATGCGACCCCGCCCACCGGTAAACCAAAACCACCGCCAGCAACGCCCCAACCAAAAAACCCCAGCCCAACAGTTTCCCGACAGGCTGTCGCCAGCCCCACCCGTTTTTTTTCCCGCCCCCGTCTCCCAGCCCTGCCAATGAATTTCCTGTTTTCATCCGGTGAAAAAAATCAAATAGAAAAATAGCGTAAAAAACACGCCGGCAGCAGGATACACCAACGCCTTCGGACGCAACCACGGCTCCAAACGAAAATAGTATAGCACGCCCCGCAACAACACCGCAGCAAATACCCCCCCCGTCGCACAAATCAACCACGCAGGAAAATACGCCCCGCCAACTTGCCAAACCGGCGAGCATCCCGCGAGACCCCCAGCTCCAATCCCCCCGAAAATCCCCCTTATGAAATTTTTCGTTTTAATAACGCCTCCGACCTTATACCATGTCGCCCAAAAATTCAAAAAAAAGAAATCGCCACTTTTCTCCTTCCTCTAGACTCTTTCCTCTACCCATGCGCAACCTCGGACGACTCTTTTTTTTCCTTTTGACCGCAACCCTCTGCTGCCCCACTCTCGCCGCCGACCCCCAACAAAAGAAACAAAAAAAAATCTCCCCGCCCGCTCCGACTTCCAGCGAAAACCAACCAGCAAAAAAATCGGGCAAAGACCTGCGCTCCTCTCGAGATGTCCGCGCCCTCCCCGTCTCGACGGTTTTTCCGGACCCCGCCCACCAACACCAGCTCCCGGATCTCATCGACATAGCCCAACGCCGCAACCGCACCACCCGCGCTTCCTGGGAAAAAGCCCGCGCCGCCACCGCCGCATCGGGAGTTGTCGCTTCGGAATTTTACCCGATGCTCGCCGTCATGGCTTCCTACGGCGGCGGCTTCTGGGACTTCAACCTCGACGCCAACAACAACCTCTCCGGCCTCAAAAACCAAGCCGGGCTCCTCGGCGCCGTTTTCTCCGACGCCATCCCGCAAGACATTTCCCTCGACCAAAAAGCCGCCGGGTTTTACCGCTCCCTCAACACGGGTGCCGCCCTCCGCTGGATGCTCTTCGATTTCGGAACCCGCGCCGCCCGCCACGATGCCTCAAAAAAAATCGCGCTAGCGGCAAACTTCGCTTTCGATGCCTCCCACCAGACGGTCGCCTACGAAGTCACCCAATCCTACTACGCGATACTGGCAGCCCGCCGCCAAACCGCCGCGGCAACTTCTTCCGCCCGCTCCGCCGACGAAGTGGAAAAAGCCGCGCAAGCCCGTTTCGACCAAGGACTTATCACAGAACCTTCCCTCCTCCAAGCCCGCCAGGCAAAAGCCCAAAGCTCTTACGCTCTCGCCACCGCCCGCTCGTCGGAAGAACTCGCGTGGATCGACCTCACCTCCGCGATGAACCTCCCTCCCGAAACCCGCTTCCCCCTCGCCCCCGCCAACTTCTCCGCCATCCGGAAACAACTCCAAAAACCGATCGACGATTTCATCCGCTCCGCCCTCAACGACCGGCCCGACCTCCAGGCAAAAGCCGCCATCGTCCAAGCCCGCGAAGCCGAACTCCGCGCCTCCCGTTCCGACAGCCTCCCAAAACTCTCCCTCCTCGGCGTAGCCGCCTACAACCGCTTCGACACCACCACGCAAAACACCGGCCCCCTCGACTCCTTCGGCTTCGGCCTCCAAAACTACGGCGGATTCTTGACCGTCGAATGGCCTGTTTTTACAGGCTTTGCGGAAGAAAACAGAACCCGCGCCGCAGATGCCGCAAAAGCCGCCGCAACCGAAGAATTGGCTCTCGCCAAAGAAAAAACCATCTCGGAAATCTGGCGCGCCTACACCCACGCAAAAAACGCCATCGCCCGCAACGAAGCGGCGGAAGCATTCCAGAGCGCCGCCCGCGCCACCTACGAATCAATGCTCGCAAATTTCGAGCAAGGTCTTGTCCCCATCCAAGATCTGCTTCTCGCCCGCACGGCAGAAACCCAAGCACAAATGCTGGTCGCAGAATCGGAATACGCCATCGCCTCAAGCCTCGCCACCCTGGCGTTTGGCAGCGGGACAATCCAGCCCCATAAAAAAAATCCACCCCCCCGCTAACCCTTTCCTGTTACCTGAATCCGTGAGATAAATGCAAAGAAGATCTGTAAGGCATTGGAGCG
>DYNR01000389.1 GCA_020720945.1 Chthoniobacter flavus
AAATGTTGCGGTTGCGGTTGGCTAGTTTTGGTTTTGCGATTCGCGGGATCGTGGTTCTGGTTCGGAGCCAACCGAATGCGCGGATTCATTTGGCTATCATTGTGTCAGTGATTGCTGCGGGGGTGTTGCTGCAAATCACGGCAACCGAGTGGGCGATTCTCGCGCTGTGCTCGGGATGGGTTTTGTCGTTGGAGGCGGTGAATACGGCGATCGAATTCCTTGCGGACCGGGTGTCGCCGGAGTTCCACTGGCTGATCCAAAACGCAAAAGATGTTTCCGCCGCCGCTGTGCTGATTGCTGCAATGACGGCGGTTGTTGTCGGTAACCTGATTTTTTTGCCCCGTTTTTTTTCGTTGTTGGCGGGGGTTCAGTAAGCCGAGTAGGTCGGCTCAAACATTTGGGCGCGGATGTCGGCGGCGAGGTCGCTGGGGGCGGGGATGCGGGCGAGGCCGAGTTTGTGCGCTTCTTCTGCGACGGCGACGGCGATTTCGACCGAAACGGAGCGGATCGATTTCATGTCGGGATAGACTCTGCCTTTTGCCAAGTCGTGTTCGGTGACGGCGTTTGCCAAGGTGAAGGCGGCGGCCAAGAACATCGAATCGGTGACGCGCGAGGTGCCGCAAGCGAGGGCGCCGAGGCCGACTCCGGGGAAAATATAGACATTGTTCCCTTGTCCTGGGTAGTGGGTGACTCCGTTGAAAGTCACTGGGGCAAAGGGGCTTCCGCTGACAAAAACCGCTTTTCCTTGCGACCATGCGTAGGCGTCTTCCGCGGTGCATTCCGCTTTGGAAGTCGGGTTAGAAAGCGCGAAAATCATGGGGCGCGGATTGATTTCGGACATGGCTTCAACGATGTCGCGGTCGAAAGCGGGACCTGCGCCTGCGACGCCGATCAAAGCGGTTGGGCGGAGGGTTTTGACTGCGTCGAGGAGCGTGGCGACTGGCGCGCCAGCGTGGGCGAAAGGCTGTTTGTGGTGGGGGAGTTCGTCGCCTCTGCCCGCGACGACCAGGCCTTTTGAATCGAAAAACCAGCAGCGGCGGAAGGCTTCGTCGCGGGGGATGCCGGCGGCTTGCATGGCGGCGGCGGTGAGTTGTCCGATGCCTGTCCCTGCTTCCCCTGCGCCGTAGAAGAGGATTTTTTGTTCGCCGAGCGGTTGTCCGGTGATTCTGGAACCCGCCAAGATGCCTGCGAGAGCGACGGCGGCGGTCCCTTGGATGTCGTCGTTGAAGCAGCAAATTTTGTTTTGGTATTCGTGGAGGATGGTGAAAGCGTTGGCGTTGCCGAAGTCTTCGAATTGGAGGAGGGCATCTGGGAAAACATCGGTTACGGCTTTGACGAATTTTGCGATGAAGGAGTGGTATTCTTCGCCGCGGATGCGTTTTTCTGCCAGGCCGATGTAGAAAGGGTCTTGGAGGAGTTTTTCGTTGTTTGTGCCGACATCGAGGGTGATGGGGAGGCAGTAGTAGGGGTTGAGGCCGGCGCAGGCGGTGTAGAGTGCGAGTTTGCCGATGGGGATGCCCATGCCGAGGGCCCCCAAATCGCCGAGGCCGAGGATGCGTTCTCCGTCGGTGACGACGATCATGCGGACATCGCGGCGAGGCCAGTGGCGGAGGAGTTCGGGGAGGCGGTCGCGGTCGTGGTGGGTCAGCCAGAGGCCGCGGGGTTTTCTGAAAATGCTGCCGTATTCCAGGCAGGCCTGGCCTACGGTGGGCGTGTAGATAATCGGCATAAGCTCCTCTAAATTATCGAGAAGCACGCGGTAGAAGAGGGTTTCGTTGCGCTGGAGGAGGGTGGTGAGGAAAATGTATTTTTCGAGGTCGGTGGGTTTTTTTGCGAGCTGGATGACCGCGCGTTTCGCCTGTTCGTCCATGCCGAAGATGCGGGGGGGGAGGAGGCCGCGGAGACCGAGGCGGTCGCGTTCTTCTTCGCTGAAAGCGGTTCCTTTATTCAGGAGGGAATCGCTGAGGAGAACCGTGCCGCCAGGGATGTCCTGGCAGCCTGCGGGAGATAGTCGTTTCATAGT
>DYNR01000390.1 GCA_020720945.1 Chthoniobacter flavus
TTTTCAGCACCATTTCACTTTTGGTTGGGCGGAAACTCAAGAAGAGTCCCGCCCTTTTTTTTCACGGTTTTCCAAGGTTACGCTTGCGCGAGAAGCTTGTAGAGGCGTTGCACCATCGGGGTTGGGTCTTCGAGCAATCCGGCGGAGATGAGTGCGGTGTCGAGGAGTTGTTCGGCGATGAGCGATGCCCTTTCCGGTTGGGATTGGCGGGTTGCTTCCAAGTGGGAGAGGACGGCGTGGCGCGGGTTGATTTCCATGCGGACTTTGATAGGCGGAGTGGCCGAATCCGGGTTCATCGCCTTCATCATGCGGCGCATATGGGCGGTCATCATCGGGTCGTCGTTGAGGGCGACCACGGGGGAATCGACCAAGCGTTTGCTGACTTTGACTTCGCTGACTTTATCGCCGAGGGTGGATTTGAGCCAAGCAGCGAGGGCTTCGGCGGTTTCTTTGGAGAGTTCGCCTTCCGTCGTTTGCGAGTCGAGTTCCGAAAGTTCGACATCGGCGCGGTCTGCCGCCGCGAGTTTTTTGCCGTCGAACTCCCGCACATTGTTCATCACATATTCGTCCACCGGTTCGAAGCAGAAGAGGACTTCGAGGTTGCGGGATTTCATGCCTTCGAGATAGGGGCCGCTTTCGATGGTTTCCCTGTTGGGGCCGAGCAAGAAGTAGATTTCTTTTTGTTCGGTCGCCATGCGCGAGACATAATCGGCGAGCGTGGTTGTTTGTCCTTTTTCCGTGAACGAGGATTCGAAACGCAAAAGTTTCATGAGCGGTTCGCGGTAGGAGTAATCGGTGGCAGCGCCTTCTTTCAAAAAGATGCCGAATTCTTTGTAGAACTTCGCGTAGCTGTCCGGGCGTTTGGAAGACTCTTCTTCCAGCATCCGTAAGAACCTTTTGGTCAAGACTTTATTCAGCTTGTCGAGAAGGGCTTTGTCCTGCATGGTTTCGCGCGAAATGTGCAGGGGCAAATCTTCGCTGTCCACGACCCCTTTCAAAAACCGCAACCATTCGGGGATGAGGTCTTTGGGGGAGGGGTCGATGAGGACTTTTCGGCAGTAGAGGGCGACGGCGGGTTCGCTGCGCACCATCCCGAATTTTTCCGGGTTGTGTTCGGGGACAAAAAGGAGGGCGTTGATTTGCAGGGGGGCATCTGCGGAGAAGTGCAGGCGCAGCAGAGGCGTGTCGTAAGCGTGCGCCTGGAACTTGTAAAACTCGGTGTATTCCTCTTCCTTGATTTCATCTTTCGAGCGCAACCAGAGGGCTTGCACGGTGTTGATTTGCGTGCCGTTGAGCAAAATCGGGAAAGAAACGAAAGAGCTGTATTGTTTCAGAAGTGCTTCTACGCGGCTGGCTTGCGAGTATTCCGAACAATCTTCTTTGAGGCGGACAACGATTTTTGTCCCCCTGCGCAAGCCTTCGGCTTCTTCGACCGAATAGGTTCCCGAGCCATCGCTCGTCCAGGTATGGCCCGTTTCGTCAGATTTCCAGGAGTGGCTGTAAACGGTGACCGATTCGGCGACCATGAAGGCGGAGTAAAACCCGACGCCGAATTGCCCGATGAGGTTGGCGTTTTTTTCGCCTCCGTTTTTCAGGGCATCCAAAAATGCTTTGGAGCCCGAGTGGGCGATCGTCCCCAAATTTTCCACGAGTTCCGGTTTGGTCATCCCGATCCCGTAGTCCTGGATGGTGATCGTGCGGGCCGTGTCGTCCGTGCTGACATTGATTTCTAGTGCGAGGCGGTCGTCGAAACATTCCTTTTCCGTCAACTGGAGGTGGCGGAGTTTTTCCAGTGCGTCGGAGGCGTTGGAAACAAGCTCGCGGACAAAGATTTCCTTTTCCGTGTAAAGGGAGTGAATGACGATGTCGAGGAGCTGTTTGATCTCGGCTTGAAATTCAAATTTTTCTGCTGGTTGGTCTGACATAATGAAAGAAATTCTTGTTGTTTGAATGGTGTGATAAATTCAGCCTGAATCAGTGAGATAACTGCTGTGAATCTCTGCAATCAATTGGGCTGCAAAG
>DYNR01000114.1 GCA_020720945.1 Chthoniobacter flavus
AGGCATGGATTTTTTCGTGCAATTTCCGGTTGCTTCGGGCATCATCTACGCGTTCACCGAATCGACCATCGAAGGGAAAATCATTCTTCTCGTGCTGTTTCTTGGGTCGATATTCAGTTGGTCTGTGATGTTGACCAAGATGCGTTCGTTGCGTTTTAGCCGTGTGCAGAGCGAAGAGTTTTCCGAGTTATTCCGTTGCGACAGGGAGCCGCTTCTGGTTTACGAGAGGCAAATAAGTTTTTGGGGTTCACCGCTTTACAAAATTTACAAGGCGGGATGCGACGAGCTTTGTTTCCAGATGTTGGGTTCGACAGAAGTGGACGACACCTTTCGGGCGAGGGTCAAAATGGCACCCAAGATTTCTCCTTCGCAGATGCGGGCGGTGTCGGCGGCCATGGAGCGGGCGGTCGGGGAATCTTCGCTGCAACTGGAATCGTTGATGAACATTCTTTCGATGGCGGTGAGCGGGGCACCATTTATCGGGTTGCTCGGGACGGTGTGGGGGGTGATGGACGCATTTGGCGGGATTGCTGCGGCAGGATCCGCCAGTTTGGCATCGATGGCGCCTGGGATCAGCGGGGCTTTGATCACCACGGTGCTCGGTTTGCTCGTGGCGATTCCAGCCATGTTCGGCTATAATTTTTTGGTGGTGAGCATCCGTTCCATGGTCGTGCAGTCCGACAATTTTGCAGCGGAGTTGGCATCCGCCGTCGAGCACCGGTATGTGAACTACAAGGACACGGTGGAGTTTTGAGTTATGCGTAGGTATGCGTCCAGACAGGCCTTTCATTCTCTGAGCGAGCTGAATGTCACGCCGTTGCTCGACTTGGCGTTTGTGCTGTTGATTATTTTCATGGTGACGACCCCGCTGATCGAAACCAGCACGGAATTGGTGGTGCCGACGAGCAAGAGCGCGGAGGGGGCGGTGGATCCGAGGGATGTCCATTTCGTTTCCATCGACAAGGCCGGGATCATTTTGTTCGACAAGCAACCCGTTTCGGCAGAAGTGCTGAAAGGCGAGCTAGAAATGTTGAGGCAGTCGGTGCCAGGGGCGGCGGTCGCCATTCGTGCAGACAAGAATTTGAGTGTGCAAGTGCTTGTTTCCGTGTTAGATGCAGTGAAGGGGGCGGGTATAACGAAGGTCGGGATCCTGACGCATCCGGAAGAAACCCCGCAAGGCAAGGCGAAGTGAGGGGGCGGCTTTTTCGGCGGGGAAAACAAAACCGTTGAAATCCGGCAGCAAATGAGGTTGAATCGGGGGAGTCGCGGTTTTTTTTCCGCGCAGAAGCCTTCCGTTTGCAATTTTCCGAAGAGAAGGCGGGGGAATACGAGTGTTGCAAGTTTTAGCATTAATTTTTAAGAGAGTTCCATGAACGAAGAAGAGACGAATATCCAGCAGGTTGCCGAAGGCGAAACGCAGAGTGAGGAAACCCCATTGGCAGCGATGGAAGGTGAAGTGGTGGCGGAGGTCGCCGAAGCCAGAGAAGAGGTCAAAGCCGAAGCCGAAGCCAAGAGGCAGCCGCCCGAACCGGTGTCGATCCAAGAGGATTTGCATATTTTATCGCATGTGGAGTTGATCGAGCTTTCGCAGAAGCTCGGGGCGAGGGTGCGGCAGGACCCGACCAAGTTTCAGCTCTGTTTGGATTTGGTTCGGTATTATTTGGACCGAGGGCATGTGGTTCGTGGGGAAGGGGTTGTGGAGATGGTAGCCAACCAATGGCAAGTGCGGTGGGCGGAGTGCAACTTCAAGCCGTGCGTGGACGACCTCGGGATCCCGCCCGATCAAGTGCGCCGGCACCAGCTCCAGCCAGGGTTGAAATTGCGGGTGAAAGTGCGTTATCCGCGAGATAACCGGGAAAGGGGTTTGCAGGTTGATGTGATCGAAGAGATCGAAGGGATTCCGGCGGCGGAGTGGGTGCAGCCGGTGCCGTTTGAGAAGCTAACGCCGATTTACCCCAAGCAGAGGGTTTTTTTAGACACCAAAGATCGGGTCGATATAACGGCGAGGGCGATTGATTTGGTCGCGCCGCTGGGGATGGGGCAGCGCGGGATTATTGCGGCGGCACCGCGTGCGGGTAAAACGATGGTTTTGAAGTCCGTGGCGCGCGCCATTACGAAGAACCACCCGGAAATCCATTTGATTCTTTTGCTGGTGGACGAGCGTCCAGAAGAAGTCACCGATATGCGCAGGGAAATCCGCGCCGATATTTTCAGTTCGACTTTCGACGAGCCTGTGAGCCGCCATGTGCACATTTGCGAGCTGGTTTCCGAGCGGGCGCAGAGGTTGGTCGAGCACAAGAAGAATGTCGTTATTTTAATCGACAGTTTGACGCGTATGGCGCGTGGTTACAACAACTTAGTTCCGAATAAGGGGAGGACGATGTCGGGCGGTGTGGACAGCACGGCACTGGTCAAGCCCCGGAAGTTTTTCGGGTCTGCGCGCAATGTCGAAGAGGGGGGGAGCCTGACGATTTTGGCGACGGCTTTGGTCGAGACGCAAAGCCGGATGGACGAGTTGATATTCGAAGAGTTCAAGGGAACGGGAAACATGGAATTGCATTTGGACAAGACCATTGCAGAGCAAAGGATTTTTCCTGCCATCCATATCGTCAAGTCTGGGACACGGCGGGACGACCTGCTTTACCACCCCGACGAATACCCTCGTATCCAGACTTTGCGGCGGCAGTTGAGCGGCCTTCCCGCAGTTGAAGCAATGGAAATTTTGGCGAAGAACTTGCGTGCGACAAACAGCAATGTCGAATTGTTGTTGGCCGGATTGAAAGGGGTTTGACCTTTTCTGGTTCTATTCATGGAGGGGGGAATAGGTCGTGGGTAAAAAAAAAGAAGCTGCCGGAAAAAAGTATCGTCCGAATGTTGCGTTGATTTTGCAAAATTCGGCGGGTGAAATTTTGATTGGGGAGAGGAAAGAAGTTGCGGGGTGCTGGCAGTTTCCGCAGGGAGGTGCAAAGGAGGGGGAGGGGTTGGCGCGGGCATTGGAGCGGGAAGTGGAAGAAGAAATTGGTTTATTTCCAAGGAGTTATGAGGTTTTAGAGAGGAGGGGAGGATACCGTTATCTTTTTCCTGCAGGGAGGAAGAAAGAAGGGTTTTCCGGGCAGGAGCAAACCTATTTTCGTGCGGTGTTGCGGGAGGAATCGGCATTGGTTGTCGGTGGAGCGATCCAGAGCCCCGAGTTTCGGGCGTTGCGTTGGATTGCGCCCGAGAGGTTTGAGCTAGGGTGGGTCAGCGACTTCAAGAGGGAAGTTTACAGGGAGGTTTTCCGGGATTTTTTTCGGATTTCTTTTTGAGCGATGGGAGAGGGCAGGCATTTCAAGCAGGGGGCGATTTTGCGGGTGATCGGGTATTTGCGCCGATACCGTGCGCTTGCCGCAGGGACGCTCGCCAGCGCGGTCGGGAGCACTGTTTTGGTCGTGGTGTTTCCGGCTGCGACGCAAAAGATCATCGACGAGGCGGTCCGGGGGGGGAAGCCCGAGTGGATCGTGCCGTTGGGCGGGGTGGCGTTGCTTGCGTTTTTTTTGCAAAACCTGCTCAATTCGCTCCGTATTTTTTTGAATAACCATTTCGAGCAGAAGGTGATATACGACATACGGAGTGACCTTTACGGGCACATTCAGACGCTGCCGCTCGGGTGGTTTGATTATCGGGCGACAGGGGACATCATGACGCGGTTGGTGGAAGATGTCACTTCTATGGAGAGGGTTTTGATCGATGGGGTCGAGCAGGGGATCGTGGCGGTGTTGCAGGTTGTCGTGGTCGTCGTTTTGATGGCGAGCTATGATGGGACTTTGGCGTTGGCGGCACTTTCACCGTTTCCGTTTTTGGCGGCGGGGGCGTTGGCATACACTTTGACGGCGCGCCGCCGTTACCAGAAGCAACGGCAGGCGGCATCCGACCTCAACGCCCTTTTGCACGACAACATTTCCGGGATACGGCAGATCAAGACTTACGCTTCCGAAGAGCGCGAGCACGAGAGGTTTAACAAAGCCAGCGATGCGTTGAGGAAAAGCACATTGACCGTGATGAAAGTGTGGGGGATTTACCATCCGTCGATGAGTTTTTTGGCGGCGTGTGGAGGGCTGGTGCTGGTCGTGGTGGGCGGGATGCAAGTTGTTGAAGGAAAGATGGATGTCGGGGTATTGGCTGCATTTCTTGTCCTGGCGCCGTTTTTGTATGAACCCGTTTCGCGGCTGCACCAGCTCAATCAGTTGATCCAGTCCGGGCGAGCGGCAGCGGACCGGGTTTTTGAGATACTGGATTCCCCCGAGGAGCCAGGCAGAGGCGGGGAGGTTCGGAGCGGGCGGGTTTTTTCTGGAGGAGTGGTTTACCGGAATGTGTGTTTTCGTTACGACGCGGAAGGCAAGAGGCCGGTGCTCGAAGATATTTGTTTGGAGGCGAAGCCTGGGCAGACCGTGGCATTGGTTGGGCCGACGGGGGCAGGAAAGACCTCGCTGGTTTCCCTGCTTTTGCGTTTTTACGAATTTACGAGGGGAGAAATTTTGATTGATGGGATTCCGTTGCGGGAGGTTCCGTTGTCGGAATTGCGGCAATCCATCGCGATGGTCACGCAAGAGAGTTTTATTTTTAACGGGACGGTGGCGGACAATTTGCGGGTGGGCAAGAGGGGGGCGACAGAGGAAGAGATGTGGGAGGTGTTGTGCGCGGCAAATGCGGAAGATTTTGTGCGGCGATTGCCCGATGGGTTGGATACTTCGGTTGGGGAGAGAGGCGTGCGGTTGAGCGTCGGAGAAAAACAAAGGGTTTCGATTGCCAGGGCACTTTTGAAGAATCCTCCGATTTTGATTTTGGACGAAGCGACGGCCAGTGTTGATACGACTACAGAGCGGTTGATTCAAGAGGCACTCGACAGGCTTTTGCGTTCGCGGACGAGTTTCGTGATTGCCCATCGTCTTTCCACGGTGCAGCACGCAGACCAGATTTTGGTTCTCGACAAAGGGAGGGTCGTCGAGAGGGGGACGCATGGCGAGTTGCTTGCGGGCGGGGGGCTTTACGCTCGGCTTTGTAAAAACAATTTTTTGTCTGTTCCCGGAGGGGAAAAAGAGGTTTTTTGAGCGGATGAAAACAGTTGTATTTGGTTCGAAGCAAGCGGGGCTTTTGTTGTCCACGCTCGGTGCGCTGGTCGGATATTTTTCGATTTTGATCGATGCGGCACTGAAGTCCCGGAAGGTATTTTTCCAGCCGAATTTCCGAGTTTTTCAGAGGCAAATTTTTTTTACAGGGGTTCAATCTTTGCCGTTTTTGGCGGCGGCATCGTTGGTGGCAGGTTTTGTTGCCCTCTCGCAGTTGTTTCTCGTTTTGAACCGGGACATGGCGAAGACTCTGGAAGTTTTTCAGGTTTTGTTGGTGCAGGAGGGAGCGGTTTTGATCGTGGTTTTTTTCTTGTTGGCGCGGAGCGGTTCGGCGATGGCATCGGAGTTGGCTTCGTGTAGCCAGCGGGGAGAAGTGGTTGCGCTGTATCGTTTGGGGATTGATCCTGGGGAGTATTTGGTGGTGCCGCGGATCGCGTCCATGATGTGTTGCGTGGCGGCGTTGACCGTGTATTGCCAGGTTGTTCTCGTGTTTGGAGGGTTCGCTTTGATGTCGTTTTTTTACCAATGGGACTACCTTTTTTCGCTCGAAAAATTTTCTAGGCAGCTTGTTTTTGGGGATGCGGTTTTGACGGTTTGCAAGACGCTTTTTTTCGGGGCGACGGTTGGAGCGGTTTGTTCGTGGCAGGGGTTGAAAGCGGTGAGTGGGCCGCAGGGGATTCCCGTGGCGACCAGCAGGGCGATCATCCATGGGTTCGCGTTGATTTTGCTCGAAGACGCGTTGTTCGCGACATTGATGGACCGATGAAAGAGAGTTGTAAGCATTTAGAAATCCGTGGGTTGCGTTGTTTCGGCAGGGGGAGGCCGGACGCGGATTTGCAGGCGGGAAGCGTTTGCCGATACCCGTTGGGAGAGGGGGAGGATGCGGAGAGTTTGATGGATACAATTTTTGGGATTCTTCCTTTGGAGGGTGGGAGCGTCCGTTGGTTTGGGACACCGTTGGAAGAAATGGGGGAGAAGAGGATCTGCAAAAATTTGAGGCGGGTGATGCCCTTGGTAGCCGATGGGGGGTTGTTGGCGAACTTGCCTGTTTGCGAAAATGTGTTGTTGCCTGCGGTGGTGAGAAAGAGGCACAAGGCATTGGAGTTGGAAGGGATGCTTTACGGGTTGGTGGAAGGGGGATTGTTTGGGCACGGGAAAGAGACGCTCGGGTTGCTGCCGCATCAGTTGAGCGATTTGCAGAGGTGTTCGGCAGGTTTTTTGCGCGCGTTGCTGTGTCGTCCCGAAGTGATTTGTTTTTGCGATGTTTACCGGGTGTTTGACCCCGTGAAAGAAAAGATACTTTCGGAGTGGTTGGAGGAGATGCGGCGGAGATTGCCCGAGAGCGCGTGGTTGGTGATTCATTCCGAAACGGGGTTGCCAGAGGTTTTTTGTTCGGGTAGCGTTGGCTAGAGAGCTAGAGATAGACCGCTATGAAATACTTGCAAAACTCCGACCCTCGATTTCGGAACCTTGGCTACAAGGTGAGTGTTTTTTTTGCGGTTGTAATTTCGTTGTTGTTGGTGATGGGTTTTTTGATGGGGTGGAGGCGTGATTTTTTTCAGCCGATGGATTATTTTGAATGTCGTCCGGCGCGGGCGGAGAACCTTGCGCCCGGGATGGACATAACTTTGCACGGGATCCGGATTGGGGGGGTGGTTTCCGTTGATTTGGATGAAGGGGGGAAGCCAAAAATGGTTTTTCGGATTCGGAGGGATGCGGTGCGGTGGTTGCATGCGGACGCGTCATTGTTGCTTGAAGGGTTGGAACCGCTGGGGGATCCGCATTTGGCAATTGATCCTGGAAGAGACGATGCCGGAGAGCTTTTTGCGGGGAGCGTGTTGCCGTTCGAGCGAAATTTAACGATAGGGGAAACGGTTGCGAAGTTAAAAGAGGAGATTACGCCAGTTATTTACGAGGCCTCCCGTTTTGTGAAAGAGTTGAGTCATCCTGAGGGGGAGGTGCAAAAATCAGTGACGAACATCCGCTTGATTTCGGAGAGTTTGACGAGGGAGTTGCCGGAGTTGTTGGCGGATGCGAGATCGTCGGCTAGGCTCGTCCGTGAGGAGTTAGAAAATGTGAGCAAGGAGGGGGGAGACATAGCGCAAACTAGGGCGCATTTATTGGGGATAACCTCTTCGTTGGACAAGAGTTTGCCGGGGATGATTCAGAGTGCGCAAAGCAGTTTAGCATCGTTGGGGAGGACGAGCGCACAGATCGAAGCTACGACAAAAGTTTCGGCGTCCGAGTTGCAAGAGTTAGTTCGCACTTCGCAGTTGACGACCGAAAAAGCCGATGGTCTCATCGAAGATTTTCGTAAGATTTGGATTTTGAAATTGTTGCTGCCCGTGAAAGAGAAGAAGAGGTAGCGGGGGGCGGCGGGTATTTTTTCAGTAACTCCAAGGGGCTTTTCGGCGGATTGGCCAGAGAAGTGTGCGGATCGAAAAAAGAAGGGTTTTCAAGCCTGCGTAGAACAGGGCGGTGAAG
>DYNR01000391.1 GCA_020720945.1 Chthoniobacter flavus
GCAACTCCCGGCGCTTCCTTTCGTAAAAAAAACTGACCCTTTCGTAGCCCGCTTCTTCCAAAAGGCCGTAAGCCTCTTCGTAATGATCCGCCACCCTGCCCGGAATGTGCGCATCCGCACCAACCACCACAGGAATCCCCCGCTCCTTCATCTCCCTCAAAATCGCGGAAGACGGGTTCATCTCGGGCACCGTTTTCAACAGCCCCGAAGTGTTGATTTCCATGGCGCACCCCGTTTTTGCAATCCTGTCCAACGCCGCCCGAATCGATGGCATCAAAACCTCCAAATCCCAAAACTCGGGACGGATATTTTTGACGATGTCGGGGTGTGCGATCGTGTCGAAAAGCCCCGTCTCGGCAGCTTGCGCCAGATGCCCGAAATACAACCGAAAAAACGCGACCGCATCCCCCATGTCGTAGCGATCCCGGTAATCTTTCACATGCGGATGGACAGACCCCAAAATGTGATGAAACGGTTGCGACGCATGAAGTTCTTGCAACCAGCCTTCGTAGCCGGGAACAAAATCGCTTTCCAGCCCAAGCAACACTTCGACCCTCCCCTCCCATTCCTCCGCCGCCTCCCGCACAAGCCGGAGGTATTCGGGAAACTGCCCCAGCGACATCCGCGTATCTTCGGAATAACTGTCGGGCATCGGATTGTGGCAAGTCACCGTAATCCCCCGCAAACCCCGCGCCTCAGCGACCGCCGCATACTCTCCGACCGCCCCTTCCGCGTGCTTGCACAGCGGGGTGTGCATATGCGTTTCGTAAACAATTCTTGGCTTCATCGAAAACCCAGTTTACCCGTCTCCAAAAAAAATGTCACGCCCCGCCTTCCCGCGTTCAACCCCGGTAATCCACCTCCGCAGGCTCTTCCCCCGGATGGAAACTCTCTTTCAATAACCAGCTAGCAACCAAGCTGATAGCCGCGCTCGCCGGCACGATCACCATCGCCCAACGGTATGCCTGCGCGGGATACACCCCAGCGTCGTTCGCCCCGCCAGCAAAATCTAAAACCACGCCCACCAGCGGTTGCGCCAAACCTCCGAGCAACATGATCAACATGTTCGTGCAAGCGATGGAAGTCCCGCTCAACTCTCGCGGGTTGTGCTCGACCGCGCAAACGAAGGACACCACCTGCACGCTGGAAACCACCCCGATCCCGAGCATCAACAAGTTCATCTCCAACAACGAAATACTCTCCACAACCATCAAAAGCGCAGAAGTCAGCAAAGTCAACAAGCTCGCCGCCACCAAGAAAAGGCGGCGTTTCCCCATGCGGTCGGAAACCCACCCCGCCGCGGGCCCCGCAACCATCCACCCGACATAAAGCATTGATACCGACCAAGATGCCGCTTCCTTGCTCTCCCCGGTAACCGAGCAAACATACTCGACTCCCCAAAGCGCCCCCAAAACGGAAAGAGGCATGTAAAGCGCCGTCCCGATCACTCCAGAAAACCATGTCTGCGGGTTGGACAACACCTTGTATAACGACGGGAAAAAACCCAACGCCGGAGAGTAATCTTCGGGCATCCCCACCGGCCTCTTCCGCTTCGCCTCCGCCCGCGACGGAATAACGAAAAACAAAACTGCCGCCACAATCAGCCCGAAAAAACCCGCCCCTTCCAAAGTAACTTCCCAACCCGCTTTCTGGACGACCTTTGCGATCCCCCCGTTGGCGGCGATCGCTCCCATCATCCCCAGTGCCGTCGTCAGCCCGGACAACATCGCCAAACGGTTCGGCGAAAACCACTGCGTCGCCAAATACATCGTCCCAACAAACGCAAACGCCGAACCGAACCCCTGCAAAAATCGCCCCGCAATCAGATACGCAGGTGCGGTGCCTCCCACCTCGACAAAACACCCCAAACAGCAAAACAGCGTCGCCGGCACCAAAATCATCCTCGCTCCAAACCGGTCAAAAAAACTTCCCACGCAAAGCTGCATGGGCGCATAAATGTAATACCTGAATCCGTGAGATAAATGCAAAGAAGCTCTGTAAGGCATTGGAGCGAA
>DYNR01000115.1 GCA_020720945.1 Chthoniobacter flavus
AAGCAATCGCTCCGGCGGCGGATAGCAGGAAACCGAAACCCGTCGCCGGGGTATTGTTGCGCAACCCTCACCCAAACCCTCTCCCAAGGGGGGAGGGGGAGGTCTAAATCCTTGCGTAATTCAGTTCCTGTTTTCTTGACTTGCGAAGCGCTCTGGAGTGCGTGCGATTTATCGCCGCTCTGGACGAGGGGATTTATCACCTCGCCAACGAACGAGAGAAATTTTTTTATTGCGGGAGTGTTGGCGGAGGGGGCGGGATACGGGCTGGAGGCAGCCAGGGCGATCCAAGGGCGAGAAAATAAATTTTCCCGTCCAAAGCTGCGATAAATTCCAGCACACCAAAAGGAGTCAGAATCCTGCGCGCAGCGCCTAGCCTTCCTTTTTCTCTTACCACTTTTCTCTTTTTCTCTTCCCCTTTCCGCATTCTATAAGGGAAATCTTTCGATGCGTTCTTTGAATCGTGCTGCTATTCAATCAGTTGCAAATAGAGGTGCGGCTTATGCGAGGATTTTGGTCAAGATTGACTGGACACTAGGGGGAGGGATTTTTTTGGGAGCAGCCAGGGCCGCGGAGCTCGCTGCGACCGCCGGATTTTGGCCGCACTTCGATCTGGGTTCCGATGCGTTCTTTGAGGGCTTGCACATGGGAGATGACCCCGATGAGTTTGCCGTCCTCACGCAAATTCCCGAGGGTTTGGAGGGCGGTTTCTAGTGCATCTTCGTCCAGCGTGCCGAAGCCTTCATCCAAAAAGAGGGAATCGACGCGGATTTTTTTGCTCGCCATTTTTGAGAGGCCGAGGGCGAGGGCGAGGCTGACGATAAAACTTTCGCCGCCAGAGAGATTCTTGGTCGAACGGATTTCGCCCGCCTGGTAGTTGTCGATCACATTGAGTTCCAAGGATTGGTTTTTATCGGAGACCAAGAGGTAGCGGTCCGACATTTCGCGGAGTTGCAAATTGGCGTGGCGAACCATGATGTCGAAGGTGAGGCCTTGGGCGAAGGTGCGGTATTTTTTTCCGTCGGAGGAGCCGATCAACTGGTGGAGGTTTTCCCATTTGGCGAACTCCTTTTTTTGCGCGGCGGCGGCGGTGAGGCGTTCTTGCTGGAGATTTTTTGCTATTTCGTCCTCTTTGAGTTTTTGGGAGATGCTGCCGATTTCTTGGTGGAGGGCGCGTTGTTTTTCGAGTTTTTCCGCCCGTTCTGCCTTGGTTTCCGGCAAGGGTTTTTCCGTGATATTTTTTGCGCGTTCGGATTCTAGGCGTTCGGTTTTATCTCGTTCTTTGGCAGCGGTGGCATTTTTTTCGTTTTCCAAGGATTGGGAAAGGGAAGCCAGGCGTTTGCGTTCCTGTTCGGGAAGGAGGGCGGTTGCGTAAGAGGTTTCGTCGGAAAAGCCCGTGGCGAGGAGGCGGGAGGAGAAGGTTTCTTCTGCCGTTTTTTTCAGGGAGGATTGGGAGGCGAGAGTGTTTTCGGTTTCTTCGATTTGGGTTTTCAGGCGTGCGAGGGCGCGGGAATCGGTTTCGGCGAGGAGGCGGTTGTCTTCGAGGTTTTTTGCGGCGAGGGCGATAGAATCGGAGAGGCGGCTTTCTTCTTCTTCTGGGTTTTTTGTTCCGAAAAGCGAGATGCGATGGGAACGCAGGGACTCGATTTCGTTTTGCGCCAGTTGCAAAGAAGAGCGGAGTTTTGCGGTTTCGGCTTTTGTTTTTTCGATGGCGGCGGTGGCAGAACGGGAGGAGGTTTCGAGGGCGAGGATTTTTTTTTCGAGGTCGGCGAGTTGTTCTTGGCGCGAGTGCCAGAGGTTTTTCCGTGTTTCCAGTTGAGAAAAAATGGTGGGGAGGGCATCGGGAGAGGGGGCATCGATGCCAAACTGGGAGATTTCTTGGCGGAGGTCGGTGAAGGATTTTTTTTGGAGATTTGCGGAGGCCGTTTCTTCCTCCAAGAGGCGTTTGACGAGGGATTCGGACGCGTCCCGTCTGTGGGTTGCGGAGTTGGCGGCGAGAGCGGTTTTGGCGAGCCCGTCTTTGGTGGTTTCGGCGGATTTTCGGAGGGTTGCCAACTCGCTTGTGGCGGTTTCCGCTTTGTTGAGGAGAGCGGTTGTTTCCTCGATTGAGCGGGCGGTTTCTTCGCGGAGTTTTTCGAGGGGGCCGTGGAGTGAAGAAGGGGAGTGAGGGGGGGGCGGGAGGGAAGGGGCGAGGGTTTGGCAGAGGGGGGCGAGGGAAAGCGAAGTTTCGGAGAGGGTCGAGAGGAGCGTGTTTTTGGAATCCGAGAGATGGCTGATTTCCGCGTGGGTTTTTGCGGAGAGGGCGGCGAGTTGGGCGATTTCGTTGCGGGTGGATTCGGTTGCGTTTTTCGAGGCGATCAGGCGTTTTTCGGTTTCGCCGATTTCTGGGATATTTCCTTTGGCGAAAGGGTGTTCTGTTGCGCCGCAGAGCGGGCAGGGGCAACCGTCTTGGAGGGAGTGGCGGGCTTCGTCAAGGGATTTGATTTGTTCGAGGAGGGAGAGTTGGGTCTGGAGGAGGTCGGTTTCTTTTTCGAGAGCCAGGAGGGTTTCCGATTTTGTTTTTGTGGAAGAATCGAGGGAGGTGGCTTCGGAGAGGAGAGCGGTTTTGCGATTTTCGAGGGCTTCGATTTCCTGTTCCGATTTTTCGATTTTTTTGCAGGCGTCGGAGGCTTTGGTGGCGAGTTCGTGGCGGGCGGAGAGGGACGAGAGTTTTTTTCGCCAAGAGGCGATGTCCGAGTTTCCGAGGAGGAGGGCGAGGGCAGTTTCGGCTTCTTCCAGTTGTTTTTGTGCGGCCTGCTGTTTTTGTTGTTCGTTGGCGAGAGAAGTTTCGAGTTTTTTGCAGGCGGCAGAGTCCTTTTTGAACTGGGATTTTGCGGCGGCGATTTCCTCTGTTTTTTTTGCGAGGAGAGAGGATTGTTCGGCGAGGGAATCCCGCTGGTTGCGGAGTTTTGCGAGGTGTTCCACGAGCGCGGCATCCGTTTTGGATTCGGACAGAACGAGTTGCAAATCCGCTTGTTTTTTTTGGAGGGAGGCGAGTTCGGCGGAATCGTTTGCCAGTCTGGTTTCTTCGGTGGCGAGGGAAGCGGAAAGCTCGGAGAGGGAGGATTCGGCGGCTTGGATGGGGGTGGATTTTTCCGAGATTTTGAGGTCGAGTTCGCGGGTGGCGCGGAAGGAGGGGAGAGAGGATTCGAGTTCGGCTTTTTTTGATTCGAGGAGGGAGGCTGCGGTGGTTTTGGCTGATTCGGATTTGCTGGCGGCGGCAGAGGCGGCGGGGAGGGAGGAGCGGTGGGATTGGAGGGCGGCGAGGGTGGAATCGTGCGAATGGCGGGCGGCGGTCAGGGCGGCAAAATCGGCGGAAAGTTCGAGGGCGGAGAGGGCGGTTTCGAGGCGTTTTTTGTCTGGTTCAAAAGCGGTTTGCCGGGCGAGAAGGTTTTCTTTTTCTGCGGCGAGAGCGGAGAGTTCCTTTTGCAGGGTTTCGATGGATTCCAGCCATGCGATCGAAGCGTCGATGCGGCAGAGGTCGGCGGCGATTTCTTCGGAGAGGAGGGAGGTTTGTTTGAGGGAATCGTCGAGCGAGTTTTTTTCTTCTGGGGAGAGGAGGCGCATTGCGGCAAGTTCCGCCTGGATCGCATCGAGGCGTTTTTTTTCTTCCGCGTGGCGTTCGTGGGTGCGGATCGAGATGGCGGCGTAAAATTCCGTGCCCGTGATTTGTTCCAAGATTTGTCCGCGTTCGCCGGCGGGAGCTAGGAGGAAAGCCGCAAAACCGCCTTGCGCCAAGAGCATTGAGCGGGTGAAGCGGTCGAAGTCCATGCCTGCAAGTTTTTCCACGACCCCGGCGGTATCCCTGATTTTTTCCGAAAGGATTTCGCCCGAATCCGCCGTGGAGATTTCGTGTTTCGGGGGTTGGAGTTCGCCGTCCGGTTTTTTGCGAGCGCGGTTTTGCGCCCACTGGCAGCGGTAGCGTTTCGAGTTCGCTTCGAAGACGACCTCGGCAAAACATTCGCCCGTTTTGCGCGACATGATTTCATTTCCGCTTTGGGTCACTTTGTTCAGGCGCGGGGTGCGTCCGTAGAGGGCGAGGCAAATCGCATCGAGGAGGGTGGTTTTTCCTGCGCCGGTCGGTCCGGTGATCGCAAAAATTCCTTCCGAGACAAAGGCGGGGTCGGAGAGGTCGATCTGCCATTCTCCGGCCAGAGAATTCAGGTTTTTGAAGCGGATTTGCAGGATTTTCATGGCGCGTTTTTTTAGCGTGCGAGGGTGTCGTTTTCGCGCAGGGAGGAGACGATTTCCTTGTAGGCTAGGAGGAGGTCTGGGCGTTGGTCTTCTGGGATATTTTGTGCGGCGAGGCAGCGGTTAAAAACTTCGAACTCGTTTAGGTCATCGAGGGATTCCGCCTCGTCGGATTGGCGTAGGGCAATGTCCAAAGCCTTGTTGTTTTTGATGCGCAAGATTTCCATTTCCGTGCCGGCGATGGCGGAGAGCAAACGGTCCCGCAAATCGCCGATGAGTTCTTGGCCCGAGTAGGTGATTTCCAGCCAAGCACGGGAATTTTCGGCGGAGAGGAGGGCGAGTTTTTTTTCGATGGTTTCCCAGTTTCCTTTGATGGGTTCGAGTTTTTGGAAGGTGGGGATGGGGAGGAGTTCGACCGAAGGGGAGGGGGTGGAGAAGTCGATTTTGCAGACGCTTTTCTGTTGTTTTGCTTCGCCGAAGCCCATCGGGATGGGGGAACCGGAATAGCGGATGGTTTCCGAGTCGCCCACTTTTTGAGGGATATGCAAATGGCCTAGAGCCAAGTAGTCGAAGGATTCAGGAAAGCCGGAGGCGGAGAGATGGATCAGCGAGCCGACATAGAGTTCGCGGACCCCGTCGTCCTCCAGGGTTTTGCCGCCGGCGGTGAAGAGGTGCCCCATGGCTGCAACCGGAACTTTTTTAGGCAAGGAGGAGCGTTTTTTTTCCGCGATCTCGGCGACGGCGGCGTAGTGGGCGCGGAGGCCGTCGAGGATTTTTCGTTCTTTATCGGCGATGGTTTCGCCGGGTTCGGTCGTGCGGAGGTCGCGGTCGCGGAGGTAAGGAACCGCGCAAACGATGAGTTCCGGGGCACCTTGTGGATCGTGGAGGAGGAGAACTTCGTCTTCCAAATTTTCCGGTTTTGTTCCGACGACATGGACATTGAGAACTTTGAGCAATTCTTTTGGGGCATCGAGGAAGGAGGGGGAGTCGTGGTTTCCTGCGGTGACGACGACATGGCGGCAGGGGGACTTTACCAGTTTGCACAAGAAGCGGTAGTAGAGTTCTTGGGCGTAGTTGCTCGGGGCGGTCGTGTCAAAAATGTCTCCTGCGACCAAGAGGGCATCGATTTTTTGTGCGAGGATTGTTTCGGCGAGCCAATCGAGGAACGCGGTAAATTCCTCGTATCGTTTTTTTCCGTAGAGGGTTCTTCCGATGTGCCAGTCTGCTGTGTGGAGGATTTTCATGGATAAAAAAACTCCCCCGCCGTTTTTTGGCAGGGGAGTTTCCTGTGAACTTTTTTGAAAAGGGTGGGAGCCGTTATTTTGTGATGATGTCCTTGTAGGTCATGCCTGCGGGAATCATGGGTAGGACATGTTCCGTGTAAGGGACGGTGACATCGAGGACATAGGCTTCCTTGCTGTCGAGCATCCGCTGGATTGCGGCGCGGAGGTCTTTTTTGTTGGTGACGCGTTCGGCACCGACCCCGAAGCCCTTGCAGATCGAGATGTAATCGGGGTAAACCGTTTCCAGGTCTTTCGGGTCGCCGAGGAAGGTGTGGGCGCGGTTGCTGCTGTAAAAGCGGTCTTCCCATTGCACGACCATCCCTAGGTGCTGGTTGTTCAAGATGATCGCTTTGGCGGCGATGCCTTCGATTTTTGCGGTCGCCAGTTCTTGGACATTCATCAGGAAGGAGCCATCGCCGTCAATATCGACGACCTGTTTTTCCGGGAAGGCGACTTTTGCTCCGAGTGCGGCAGGGAAGCCGAAGCCCATGGTGCCGAGGCCCGAGGAAGTCAGGAAAGTGCGGGGGTGGGTGAAGGTGTAATATTGCCCCGCCCACATTTGGTGTTGCCCGACTCCCGTGGTGATGATCGCGTCGCCTTTGGTCATTTCGCAGAGGAGCTGGATGACATATTGGGGTTGGATGGCTTCGTCGGTATCCGTGTAGGAGAGCGGGAAGTTTTTTTTCCATTCCGCAATTTGTTCATACCACGCGGGTAAGCGGGTGAACGAATCGGAGGCGGCAAAGCCTTCTGCGTCCAAGAGCCCATTCAAGCGGGAGAGCGCGTGTTTGACATCGGATAGGATGGGGTGGGCGACGGTTTTGTTTTTGTTCAGCTCCGAGTTATCAATGTCGATGTGGACGATGGTGCCGTGCTCGCAGAACTTGGCGACATTGCCCGTCACCCGGTCATCGAAGCGGACGCCGATGGCCAGGAGTAGGTCGGCTTCGTTGACGGCGTTATTCGCGTAAACAGTCCCGTGCATCCCGAGCCATTTGAGGGAGAACGGGTGGTCTTCCGGGAAACAGCCGATGCCCATAAGGGTTGTAGCGACAGGGATTTGCGTGCGGTTCACGAACTCGCGAAGCTCCTCGGAAGCCTCGGCGGTGATGATGCCGCCGCCGCAGTAAAGCATCGGTTTTTTTGCCGCTTTGATCAGGTCAACCACTTTTGCGAGCTCCGAGTCTTCCGCTTTTTTGCAGGGCTGGTAGCCGCGCAAAGAAATAGAATCCGGGAAGCTCGGGACGAAAGATTGGTTCTGGATATTTTTTGGAATGTCGATGAGGACGGGGCCTGGGCGACCGCTTTCGGCGATGTAGAAAGCCTCTTTGACGATGCGTGGCAAGTCTTGGATGTCCCAGACCAGGTAGCTGTGTTTGACGACCGGGAGAGTCATCCCGAACATATCGGTTTCTTGGAAAGCGCCGCGTCCGATCATGTGCTGGGGCACTTGCCCCGTGATAGCGACCATCGGGACAGAGTCCATGAACGCATCGGCGATGCCCGTGAGGAGGTTCGTTGCGCCGGGGCCGCTGGTAGCCATGCAAACGCCTGCCCTGCCCGAGGCGCGGGCGTAGGCTTCGGCGGCGAAGACCCCGCCTTGTTCGTGGCGGGGGAGGACGACGCGGATTTTTTTCGAGCGGGTGAGTGCTTGATGGATCGGCATGGTCGAGCCGCCGGGGTAAGCAAAAATGACATCGACGCCTTCTCGTTCGAGGCATTGCACGAGGATTTCCGCGCCGTTGATGGCTGGAGACGAATCTTGGTCAGGCTGAGAAGAGGAAGTTGTAGTCATTGTAAGCTGTTGTGAGAAATGTGGATGCGGTAGTTGGGATACGGTCGGCAAGGTTGGCGAGGAGCGAGGGTTCCCGAAGACTCGGGGCGGTGCGCCGCGATTTGCCGAAGCGGGAACACTCCTCTTTTTTTTGTTTCAGGTCTGTGTTTGTGAACCCGAAGGTGTTACCTGAATCTGTGAGATAACTGCTGTGAATCTCTGCAATCAATTGGGCTGCAAA
>DYNR01000116.1 GCA_020720945.1 Chthoniobacter flavus
TCTTCTTTAGAATCGTTCAAAACCCCGAAAAATTAAGGGAAATGTTGGGAGTTTAATCTCGCATTTGCCTGAAAAAGGTGAAAAAAGAGCGGGATCCATTTTTCGTGCTATGAGTAACTACAAAGATACGCTTCAACTTCCGAAAACCGACTTTCCCATGAAGGCCAGCCTGGCCCAAAGAGAACCTTCGATTCTCGCGCAATGGGAATCGGAAAACCTTTACCGCAAAATCCAAGAAGCTTCTGCCGGAAAACCGAAGTATATTTTGCACGACGGCCCCCCGTTCGCCAACGGGGATGTCCACATGGGAACCGCTTTGAACAAAGTGCTCAAAGACCTCGTGATCAAATCGAAAACCATGGCGGGCTTCCACGCCCCGTTCATCCCCGGCTGGGACTGCCACGGCCTCCCGATCGAGTTCAAAGTCGTCAAGTCTTCCGCCGGGCTTTCCCCTCTGCAAATCCGGGAAAAATCGGAAGCCTACGCCCGCGGTTTTTTGGATACCCAACGCCAGCAATTCCGCAGGCTCGGCGTGCTCGGGGACTGGGAAAACCCCTACCTGACCCTCGCCCCAAAATACGAGGCTTCCATCATCCGCGCCTTCGCCGGCTTCGTGGAAAAAGGCTTGGTCTATCGCAGCAAAAAACCCGTCCTCTGGAGCGCGGGCGCCCAGACCGCCCTCGCCGAAGCGGAAGTCGAATACAAAGACAAAGTCTCGCCTTCCGTCTTTGTCAAATTCCCCTTGCTGGACGGCCCGTGCCAAAACGCCAGCCTCGCAATCTGGACGACGACCCCCTGGACTCTGCCGGCCAACCTCGCCGTCGCCATCTCCCCTTCTTTTTCCTATGTCCTTGCAACGGTGGAAGAAACGGGCGACATCGTCGTCGCAGAAGCCCTCTTGCCGGCTTTGCTCGAAAAACTCGGCAACCCCCCAGCAAAAATCTCGAAAAAATTCGCGGGCGCAGATTTGGTCGGCTCGCACGCAAAACACCCGTTCCTGGAACGCGACGCCCAAGTGCTGGCCGCAGATTTCGTGACGCTGGAAGCGGGCACGGGTTTGGTGCATATCGCCCCAGGACACGGCGACGACGACTACCTCCTCGGCCGCCAACACGGCCTGCCCCTGCTTTCTCCCGTGGACGACAACGGTTGCTTCACCGAAGAATGCGGGGTGCCTTCCTTGGTCGGCAAAGGGGTCTTCGCAGCAAACCCTGAAGTCATCGAGTTGCTCAAAGAACGCGGCGCATTGATCAAAGAGGAAAACTACCTCCACTCCTACCCCCATTGCTGGCGCTCAAAAGGCCCCGTCATTTTCCGCGCCGTCGAACAATTTTTTATCCGCATCGATTCGATCCGGGCCGATGCCCTAGCCGCCGTGGACGACGCGCAATGGATCCCGCATTGGGGGCGCAACAGAATCCGTGGAACCGTGGAGTCCAGGCCCGACTGGTGCATCTCCCGCCAAAGAACTTGGGGCGTGCCTCTCCCCGTCTTTTACAACCCCGACGGCTCTCCGCTCTTGGACGCAAAACTCATCAAAAAAGTCGCGGACCTCGTGGGCGAGCACGGCACCAACGCGTGGTTCGCTTGGGATGATGCGGAATGGAACAGCAAACTCGACCTCCCCGCAGGAACCTCAAGGCGCTTCGACACCCTCGATGTCTGGATCGACTCCGGAGTCAGCCACCTCGCCGTCCTCGACGAACACCCGGAACTCCATAGCCCCGCCGACCTCTACCTCGAAGCAACCGACCAACACCGCGGCTGGTTCCAATCCTCCCTGATAACCTCCGTCGCACTCAAAGGCAAAGCCCCCTACAAATGCGTTCTCACCCACGGCTTTGTCGTGGATGTGGACACACGGCAAAAAATCTCAAAATCCGAACAAGGCGGTTACAAAAAGCCGACGGATGCCGCCCACTACATCAACGAATACGGGGCAGACCTGATCCGCCTCTGGGTGTGCAGCGTAAACTTCACCGACGATGTCCCGTTCTCCGAAAAAATTTTCGTCCAACTGAGCGATGCCTACCGCCGCCTGCGCAACTCCCTGCGCATCCTTCTCGGTAACCTCCACGGCTTCTCTCCAGAAAAAGACGCTGTCCCGCACGACTCCATGCCGCAAATCGACCGCTGGATTTTGGGAGAACTCCACGACCTCGTCCGCCAATGCCTCGACGCCTACGCAAACTTGGAGTTCCACAAAGTTTATCAGCTTTTGACACAGTTTTGCTCGGTAGAACTCAGCAGCCAATATGTGGACATAACCAAGGATCGCCTCTACTGCGACCCAAAAGATTCCCTCCGCCGCAAATCGTCGCAAACTGCGATGCTGGAACTATTTGAGACGCTCTGCCGCCTCTTGGCTCCCATCCTTTCCTTCACCGCAGAGGAAGCTTGGGGGTTCCACCGACCCGGCCGCTCGATCCACTTGGAGCTTTTCCCGGAAGCCTGCCCTTCCCGCATCAACGACCCCGCAAGGCAACGCGTAAAAACTTGGCTAGATGCCCGAGGACGCGTCTCCCAAGCCATCGAAGCCGCAACAAAATCCGGCACCATCGCAAAACCCCTCGAAGCTTGCGTCTCCCTGCAAGCTCCCGAAGCACTTTTCGGCGACCTCTCCACCCACCGCGAGGAACTCGAAGAGTTCTTGATCTTAAGCCACTTAGAAATTTCCCCCGCAAAAGACTGGGCGTGCTCGGTGACGAAAACAACCGATGCGAAATGCGAGCGCTGCTGGCGCCACCGCAACGATATCGGCACAAATTCCGCCCACCCGACCCTCTGCGTCCGCTGTGCGGATGCCGTCGAAAAAGGGAACTGACCCCATGCCCGATGCCGGAACAAAACGGTGCCCCCTCCGCCACCGTTGGCTGCCTCTCGCCGCCATTTCGCTGCCTTTGTTTCTTTTAGACCAAGGCACGAAATGGTGGGTGCTCTCGGAAATTCCTCTCCACGGTTCCATCCCGGTAATCCCAGGTTTTTTCTCCCTGACGCACTGCTACAACACGGGCGCGGCTTTCGGGCTAGGACAAAACAACAACTTGTTTTTTCTGCTCCTTTCCGCCGCCGCTTTTCTCGGGATCACCTCGTTCTGGATGCTGGAAAAAATCCGCGAAATCCCAACCCGTTTCGCCTGCTCCCTCCTGCTTGCCGGCATCGCGGGAAATTTGCTGGACCGCATCCTCCACGGCCATGTCGTGGATTTTCTGGACTTCGTCCTTCCTTGGTATGGGATTTGGCCCGCCTTTAATGTCGCCGATAGCTGCATCTTCGTGGCCGCGGCGACCCTCGTCGTCGCTTCTTTTTTTTCGCCTTCCCCCGAAAAAAAATCTCCTCCGGCAAACTGAAGCGAACTCACCGTTCCCCCCTGAAAAAAACCTATGCCGTCCGCACCCAAAAAAATCGGCATCCTCACCAGCACTTCCCTCGTCGTCGCAAACATGGTCGGGACAGGCGTTTTCACCAGCTTGGGCTTCCAGGTCGAAGCCGTCCAACTCCCCTCTTCTATTTTGTTGCTCTGGCTTCTCGGCGGAGTTTTCGCGCTCTGCGGCGCTCTGTCCTACGCGGAAGTCGCCGCCGCTCTCCCCCGCTCGGGCGGAGAATACCACTTCTTGCGCAGGATCTTCCACCCTTCGCTCGGGCTGATGGCTGGGCTGACCAGTTTGGTCGCAGGGTTTGCCGCCCCCGTGGCTTTGGCGGGCATCGCTCTAGGGAAATACGCGCACGCCATCTTGCCCTCCTATTCCGCCCACACCTTGGCCCTGTGCGCCATTTCTCTCGTCACCGTTTTTCACCTGCTCGGCACCTCCACAAGTTCGGCGTTCCAAAACTTTTTCACCTCGTTGAAAATCTCGTTTGTTTTGCTGCTGTCGGTTTCCGGGTTTTGGCTCGGCTCCGCCGAACAACCGTGGTTCGAGTTTTCTTCCAACGAAATCCTCCAACCCCCTTTTGCCGTCTCTCTCATGTTCGCGCTTTTCGCCTACTCGGGCTGGAACGCTGCCACTTATATCATCGGAGAAATCCGCGACCCCGGCCGTTCGGTCGCCATCGCCCTCTTGGCGGGCACGGGAATCGTCACCGTCCTCTACATGCTAATCAACGCATCGTTCCTGGCGGTTCTCCCCACCGAATCCCTCCGCGGCCAACTCGATGTCGGACGACTCTCTGGCGAGGCTCTTTTCGGGTCAACCGGCGGAAAAATCGTGGCGGGCATGATCTCCGTCGGCCTCATCTCCAGCATCAGCGCAATGGTCTGGACCGGCCCCAGAGTCGCCATGGTCCTCGGCGAAGATTTTTCGCAACTCCGCATCCTTTCCCGCAAAACAGCCGCAGGCACCCCCGTCCTCGCCGTCCTCTTCCAATACGCCATCACCGTTTTGCTCCTGGCTTCTGGCTCGTTTGAAACGGTTTTGGTCTATACGCAAATCGCTCTTGTAACCTGCTCTGCTCTAGTGGTTTACGGTGTCATCCGCCTGCGGGCTTCCGAACCTCTCCTCCCGCGCCCTTTCCGCTGCCCCCTCTACCCGCTCCCTCCCATCCTCTTCTTGTGCATCAGCATTTTCACCGTCGCTTACTCGGCTCTCCACAAACCGCTGGAATCCTTCGCCGGCCTTCTCTCCATGGCCGCCGCAGCCTCTCTCTTTTTTATCGCCAAAAAAAACCGCACCCCGCACGACGATTCCCTCCCTCCTCCCCCTTGCCCTTGATTTTCGTGAAAAAAATAAGTTGTCCTTGCAAACGAGGTCGGGTAGTCTCTGCCCTTGTCAGGGGCTATGGACTGCGGACGGGCCAACCCCGCCAGGGCAGGAATGCAGCAACGGTAACTCGCTCTTCTTTGCCGTAGTTCCCTGGCACTTTTTTTTATCTGACAGGCGGATAAACCCGCCTTAAAATTCCATGCAGAATTCCGAACAGCCCAAAAAAACCTTGGCCGATTTTATCTTCGACCGCGGCCTGCGCCGCACGATCCAACGGGAAGCGATCATCCAGGCATCGACTTCCACCAAAGAGCATTTCACCGCGGAAGACCTGCTGGAAATGGCGAGAAAAATCGAGCCTTCCGTCTCTAGGGCAACGGTTTACCGCACCCTCCCCCTCCTGGTCGAAAGCGGTCTCCTGCGCGAACTCCCCCTCGGCGGCGAAGTGAAACGCTACGACCCAAATTTCGTTGACCACCCGACTCACTCCCATTTGGTCTGCACGGACTGCGGGAAAATCTTGGAGTTTGAAGACGGGAATTTGGAGATTTTGGAAAACTGTATCTCGCACCGTCTAGGCTTTTCTCCCGTGACAAAAAACCTAACAATCGAAGCGAAATGCGACGAACTCTCCGCTCGCGGAGTTTGCTCAAAACGGCCTGCCTGTGCCGACGAACCGGCAATTTAACCTCTTTTTTTTAATATGTGGAAGGGTCGTTTTCAAGGGGATGTTTCCCAAAAAATGAAAAAATTCGGCCAGTCGGTTTCTTACGACTACCGGATGTTTGAAGAAGACATTCAAGGGAGCAAAGCGCACGCTCAGGGATTGCTGGCAGCGGGTATCTTGACCCCCGAAGAACGGGAAAAAATTTGCTCGGGCCTCGACGAAATCCGCGACGAAATCCGAAACGGAAAATTCGTTTTTTCCGAGGAACTCGAGGATGTCCACATGAACATCGAAGCGGAACTGACCAAACGAATCGGACCCGCTGGCGCAAAACTGCACACGGCCCGAAGCCGCAACGACCAGGTCGCCACAGACATACGCCTGCACCTCCGCTCCGCCTCAAAAAAAATTTCGGCGGCAATCGCCGACCTGCAATCTTCTCTCGTCGATCTGGCAGAAAGAAATTCCGATGTCGTCTTCCCTGGCTACACGCACCTCCAACGCGCCCAACCCGTCTTTTTCGCCCACCACCTCCTGGCCTATGTAGAAATGCTCGAACGCGACGCGGGCCGCCTGGAAGATTGCTTGAAACGAATGTCTCTCTGCCCCCTCGGTTCGGGCGCTATCGCCGGATCGACGATCGTGCTAAACCGCGAAGAAGTCGCCGCATCTCTCGGCTTCGCGGGCGCAACCAGAAATAGCATGGATGCCGTCGGCGACAGAGATTTTGCCTGCGAATTCCTCTCGGCTCTCGCCATCGCCGGGATGCACCTCTCCCGCCTGAGCGAAGATGTCATCCTCTGGGTCAGCTCGGAATTTGCTTTTTTGAAACTCAGCGACGCGCACACGACGGGTTCGAGCCTCATGCCGCAAAAGAAAAACCCCGATGTCGCCGAACTGGTGCGCGGAAAAACTGGCAGGCTCTACGGCAACCTCTTTTCCCTCCTCACCACGCTAAAAGGCCTCCCCCTCACCTACAACCGCGATTTGCAAGAAGACAAAGAACCGCTTTTCGACAGCATCGATACCCTCTTGGCTTGTCTGGAAATTTTTGCTGAAATGCTCTCCGCCGCCACCGTCAACCGAGAAGCAATGGCAGCAGCCGTTTCGGACCCCCTGCTCCTTGCAACCGACTTGGCGGACCTCTTGGTGCTCCGCGGTGTCCCGTTCCGCCAAGCCCACGAAATGGTGGGAAAACTCGTCGCCGAATCCGAATCTTCGGGCATCCCCCTCTCCAAACTCCCCGAAAGCACGCTTCTTTCGATCGCCCCGCTAGCACGCGATGGATTTTCGGAAATCTTTGGCATCCAACGGGCTATGCGCGCCCGCAAAGCAACGGGTGCCCCCTCCCCAGACGGCGTCCTCCACGCGCTCGCATTCTGGAAAAAAACTCTCTCCGAAAAAAATAGCCCAAACCTCTGATGCTCTGGAAAAAACTTTTTGAGTTTCGCGAGGCCGCCGAAGAAAAAAGCTTCGTCGGTCACTTGGAAGACTTGCGCGGAACGATCCTCCGAATCCTCCTCGCCGTAGGCATCGGGATGACGGCTTGCTTTTTCTTTCGGATGGAGCTTGCAGACATCATCCAACGCCCCCTGGTCGCCATGGACCCATCCCGTTCGGCCTGCCTGCAATCCATCGGTGTCCCAGACTCTCTCATGGTTTCCCTCCAGATTTCTTTTTACGCGGGACTCGTCGTCTCCTTCCCTTTCGTCCTTTACTTCCTCGGTTTGTATATCGTTCCCGCCCTTAAAGATACGGAAAAAAAATTGCTCTTTCCTGCCATCGCTGCCGGGTCGTTGCTTTTCATCGGAGGAAGCTCCTTCGCCTACTTCGTCGTCCTCCCGATGGCCCTCGATTTCTTTTTTCAAGACGCGCAAAAAATGAACTGGTATCCGATGTGGACCGTGCGGGAGTATTACGCGTTTTCCACCCAGTTTATCGTCGCCTTCGGCCTTTCGTTCGAGTTGCCTATCGCGATTGTTTTGCTCGTGAAACTCGGTTTAGTCCGCGTGGAAAAACTCCGCCAAAGCAGGGCGTTTGCCGTCGTCGCCATCTTTTTCTTTGCCGCGGTAATCACTCCAACCCAAGATGCCTTCACTCTTCTTCTGATGGGAGGACCGATGTTCCTCCTCTACGAAGCGAGTATCCT
>DYNR01000117.1 GCA_020720945.1 Chthoniobacter flavus
CAGCCCAATTGATTGCAGAGATTCACAGCAGTTATCTCACTGATTCAGGTTTGATAAAAAGGGAGGGTAAGCTTCCAAAATCGCGTAAACTGATTTTGGAGAAAACGGCCAACATTTCTCATAACTCATTGATTATCAACGATAAAAAAATAACCACGAAACTTTTTCTACCCCTCTACGCTTACCGGTCACTCGCCACGGCACAAAAACAGCCCTTATTTCCGGACGCTTCCCGAAATGGAGGCAAGAAGTTCCTCATACAATTGCAAAACGGGAAAACCACTGCAAAGAAGACCTGCGGAAGGACGAAATAAAAATGCCCGGTCCGCCGCTTCTAACATCGGCAAATCATTGAAAGAATCTCCCGCCGCCCAGACAGTTTTGCCCCTCTTCCGCAACGACTCAACCACCCCGCGCTTCCCTCCAAAAGAAAATTCGACCCCTTCAAAAAAACCATCCCCTCCCACTCGAAGCCGATTGCAAAAAACCGGAAACCCTCCCAACTTAGGCAAAAGCGAAAACAAAAACTCCTGAAAAGAATCGGTCGCGATCACGATGTCGGCACTCCTCTCTGCCTCGGCAAGAAAATCTGCCGCGCCCGCAAGCGGTTCCATCCCTTCAATAACCGAACGCAGCACTTCCAACGAAATTCCGTTTTCTCGGCAAATCCCGATCCGCCGCCGCATGAGTTCCCCATAATCGGCCTCTTCGCGCGTGGTCAACGCAAGCGCGGATACACGGGTTTTTTCCGCAACTTCTACCCAAATCTCCGGCACTAACACGCTCTCCAAATCGAGCACCAAACTGGGCCTTCCCGCCTGCGAACGGTCCAACGCATCCAAAAGCGCATCGACGGAATGGTGCCCTTCCGGGTTGTCTTCGGGTCTCGAAATCAAAACAACCCGACAGTTTTCTCGCTTCGCCGCCTCGATTTTTTCTGCGACTCCCCCCGCCACCCCGCTGTCTTTTGTCACCAAAACTCCCGCCGCACACTCGCGCAAAAGCCCGCAATTTTCGCTCAAAGAAAACGGTCCTCGCTTGGCGATGATTTGCTCTGGCAACAACCCCGCCGCCGCACAAGCAGCCAAAGAACGCCCGTCGTCCAACACTCGGGCATAAAGCGGCACCCCCGTCCGCCGCGCCTCGTCCGCATACGGAAGCAAATTGTTCGAACCCGTCGTCAGAAGCACGGGCTCTCCAAAAGAAAAGGCTTTTTTCGCCGCATCCTCATGCCCTTCCACCCGAATACAAAAAGAAAAATCCCCCCCGCTCTCCCGATCGAAACGGAAATACGGAATGCCGGATTCTTTTGCCGCCGCCGCCGCCGTCTGGTGCAATGCGGACGCAAAAGGATGCGCCGCATCCACGATGGCACGGATGCTCCACCGATCGATCAACTCGCAAATCGCGGCTTGATCCATTCTTCCAAAACGCCGCAAAACCCCGAAACGACTCCCTACCGCAAGGGGAATTTCCGTAGCGGTGGAAACCAAAACCCGATACCCTCCGCCGTCCAACGCATCCGCAATCGTCTCCGTCTCCCCCGTCCCTCCAAACAAAAGTATCATCGCGAAAAAAAACGAAACGGAAAAAAACAGGAGCCTCCCCCTCTCATTTTCCCTCGGACAAACGGGAGAGAAACAACGACAAATCCTGCACGCTCCCAGGAACAGCAACAAAAAGACAAAGTTTTCCTCTCTGCTGGATCGCGACCGCATCGCTCCCGCATTGGAGCATCTGCCAAGCATTTTCGGGGCGGACGGACACGCCCAACCGGTCTCCGTCAAAAAACGAAACGAACATTTTTTCTTCTGGCAAAAGCACGGTCGCAACGGGCACTCCCTCTACCGGAAAAACTCGCACCGCCACGGTTTTCAATTTTTCCATGCCAACAGGAAACCAAATACCCTCGATCCCTTTCAGCGCAAACCAGTCATCCATTTCCCCAAAATCGCTTTCCACCGGTTCATACTCCGCCGCCGATGCCACTTTGTTGCTCTCCAAAATCCTGACAACCTCTCTCTTCCCATCAATGCCCGCCCCTCCTCCGAAAAACAGCCAAACCAGCAACCCGACCAACAAAAAGGCTCCCGCGATAAGCCCCCAAACTCCCGGATCGCGAAGCGATAACCCCGAAACCGTCCCGCTCTGCTCGGCCTGAACCAGCAACGCCACCTGCTTTTCTCGATCCTCTTCGCTAAGAACAAAACCCGCGAGCGCCCCCTTGCACTCGACATCTATTTCTCGCTGCAGCGCAACCTCTTCCCGGAGTGCCTCTTGCACAACCTTTTCGCCTCCCTCCCCCCCACGAAAAAATGACACTTCGAGCGGCAACAACTTTGCGGGTTCTTTCCTCCCCCGCACTTTGAACGCGTCGCTTCTCGCCAGTTTTTGCCGGACACGAAACAGGATTTTTCCAAGCTCCCCGGAAGAAATACCCAGAACCCGCACGATGTCTTCGGCTTCGAGTTCCGTCGCGTAATAAAGTGCGGCAACCGAGCGCTCCCCGACCGCCAAAGCCTGCAATGCCACCACGACAGCCCCTTCTCCTCCTTCCACTTTCTTCGGCGCTCCCCGACAAATTTTCCCAAACAAAAACCGCGCCGCCCGCTCCGGCTCTCCGGCTTCCGGTTTCCCCGCCAATCCCTTCAATGCCGCAACGACCGATGCCAAGGCTTCCTCTCTCCGCCCGTAAAGCAACAAGGCGCAACGGTATAATTCCGCAACCATCTCGCCGTCTCTGTCGTGTTCGTCCGCCATCTCTCGCTCTTATTGCCAATTTTTCACGAAGAATCAAGCTCCCCCTGCACCTTCAAACAAATCTCTCTGCTGCCTCATCGGTGGCGGCAACCCGATTTTTTCGTAGGCCCGCTTCATGGCAACCCTGCCTTGCGCGGTCCTCGCGATATACCCCTGCATGATCAAATAAGGCTCATGAACTTCTTCCAGCGTCCCAGATTCTTCCCCGACTGCCACGGCTAAAGAATTGACCCCCACCGGCCCCCCGTTGAATTTGTTAATCAAACAATCCAAAATCCGCTTGTCCATCTCGTCGAACCCATCGGCATCAATTTCCAAAATCTCCAACGCCTTGACCGCCGTCTCTTTGGTAATCAACCCGTCGGCCCGCACCTGCGCGTAATCTCTGGCCCAGCGCAAAAGGTTGTTCGCGATTCGTGGCGTGCCGCGAGACCGCCGCGCGATTTCCAAGGCCCCCTCCGAATCGCACCCGACCCCGAGCAACCCCGCACTCCGCTCGACAATCCCACGCAACTGCTCGGCATCGTAATAATCCAACCGGCAATTCATCCCAAAACGGGAACGCAAGGGCGAACTGATCATCCCGGACCGCGTCGTCGCACCAACCAGCGTGAACTTCGCTAAATTCAAACGGACGCTCCGTGCGCTGGGCCCTTGATCAATTAGAATATCCAGCTTGAAATCCTCCATCGCCGGATAAAGATACTCTTCGATGGCGGGCTGCAACCGGTGGATTTCATCGATGAACAAAATCCCCCCCCTCTGCATATTCGTCAACAACCCCGCCAGATCCCCCGCCTTCTCGATCATCGGTCCACTGGTGCTTTTGACCTCTGTTCCCATCGCATTCCCCAAAATATACGCGAGCGTGGTTTTCCCCAACCCCGGAGGCCCGGAAAGCAAAATATGCTGCAAAACATCCCCTCGCATCTTCGCCGCCTCGACCATCAACTGCAACCGCTCGACCGTTTTTTCCTGCCCTTGAAACTCTTCAAAAAGCGGGGGACGCAAAGGTGCCTCAAAATCTGCGTCCGCCACTTCGCCGCTCTCCCCGACCCGAAAAACTTTGCTCTCGTGCGCCATGTTCTTCAGCTTTCTCCTCCGCCGATGGCTTTCTCAAAATCCATCAAATGCGCCCGCACTCCCCGCTCGTCCCGCAAAAGCGAAGTCCCAACCAAAACCGCGTCAAACACCCCCGCCAACCCCGTCACCGTTTCTGCCGACACCCCGCTCTCCGCAACTTTTACACACCCGGCAGGCAACTTCTCGGCCAACCCAAAAACCCCTAAATCCACGCTGAAATCTTTCGAGGAATACCCCCCCGCCCCCGCAAAACCTTTCCCTTCGGAACGAAACTTGCGGCTGTTGATCCCCACGACTTCTGCCCCTTTCGGCAAAAGCCCGATCTCTTCTTCTTCGTGGACTTCAAACAGCACCGCCATCCCCAACCCCTGCGCCACAGCGTGAAAATCCCGCAGCTTTTGCTCGTCTAACACATTGGCCATCAACAAAATCGCATCCGCACCAAACGCCCTAGCCTCATAGATTTGGTATTCGCAAACAATGAAATCTTTCCGCAAAACGGGCTTGCTCACCCGCCCCCGCACCCCCGCCAATTTCTCGATGCTCCCGCCAAAATGCTTTTCGTTGGTCAGCACGGACAACGCGGCAACCACCCCGCTCTCCTCGTAAGCCAAGGCTGCGTCTCCGACATTTTTTACAAGCATCGCACCGACGCTCGGCGAACGCTCCTTGATCTCGGCAATCAACCGCAACGCCCCTCCTCGCAACCCCGCAACAAACGGACGAACGGGCGGCGCATCCGCAATCATCGCCCGCAGCTCCCCCTCCGACCGCTCCCTCTGCGCTTCCCGAGTCTCCTCCCAAACATCCAAAAGAATGGATTCTAAAATCGTCATCGCTCCGCCCCTTTTACTGCTTGCTCAACCGATAAAACAACCACGACCCCAACCCCATGAAAAGAACATTGGGAACCCAAATCAAAAACTGCGGGAAAAACCGGGCATCCGACCCAAAGGTCTCGGCCATGATGATGAAGAAAAAATAAGTGAACGCGATGGAAAGGCTCAACGCAAACCCGACGGATGTCTCCCTCCGGTGCGTCGTAATTCCAAGCGGAATAGCAATGAGGGCGAACGCCAAACACGCAAACGAAGTCGAAAACCTCCTGCCGATTTCGACCTGCGTCCGCAACACTTCCGCCGCCGTCAACTTGGCATCCCCCAAACGCGCAAACAAATCGGACACCACATACGCGCTGATGCGTTTGCCTTTGGTGTGCTCGGCGTAAAGCGAGTCCAAACTGATCGGAAACACCCCTTCTTTCATTACAATCCCCCGCTGCATTTTACTGAGGTCGTAAGGCGCGTCTTTGTTCCTTTGCTCGAAATTCGCATCGTAAAGACGCAACAGCAACCTCTGGTTCGGCTCATCGAAAGAGAGCTCCCCTTCCCGCGCCTGGATAACCCGCTGCGGGTGATAATTCGCGTCGATCTCGAAAAGAAAAATGTTTTTCAACCGGTCGTCGGCATCTTTGGTCCCGATGTAAATCCTGCGGTCGGGGAAGTCGTTGATGATTTCATCGGTCGCGAAGAGCGAGGTCGGACGACTCGTTGCCATGTGAAAAATCGCCTTGCCCATTTCCTGCTCGGCCCGTGGCGCGATCTCGGTGTTAATGACCAAACAAATCCCGGAAAGCACCCCCGCCAATATGAAAACGGGAACCGCCACCCTCGGGACACTCACGCCGTTGGACCGCAACGCGATCAGTTCGTTGTCCGCCGACATCCTCCCAAACACCAGCAACAACGCAGTCAAAAAACCCCACGGAATCGTGAAGGTCAGCGAAAAGGGCAACACGAACAACATGAACGCCAAAACGCTTTCCAACGGCACATCGCGGTTGATTAACAAATCCAACAGCTCTTTGAAAATGTTCCCTAAAACTAAAACGAGGCTCAAAACGACCACGCCAAACAGCGTGGAAAAAAATACCCCGAACCCTATGTAACGATCGATAATTTTCATGTGTTTACTGCCGCCTAAAAATTGGGAATCTGCCCCTTGCCCCCCTTCCGAAAAATTGTCCGCACCGGATGACAGTCAAGGATGTTTCCTTGAATGCCCCCGAGCTTTTCAGAATCGTAAAGTTGGATGCCGACATAGTAGTAAAGAGGAAATACGGGAGCTTGCTCGACGACTAACAGTTCTTCGGCTCGTTGGAGAGTTTTCATCCTCTCGCCTCCCCTCTCCCCCCCGGCCCTCGCCAAGAACTGATCGTAAAGCTCGCTGCCCCATCCTGTACGATTATTGCCCTCTCCTGCAAGAAACATATCCAAGAATGTGTTGGGATCTGGATAGTCCCCGATCCAACTGGACCGCGCGATGGCGTAATCGAGCGAACTCAACGAATTCAAATAAACTTTCCACTCCTGCCGCGCCAGATGGATGTTCACCCCTAACTCTTTCTTCCACACGCTTTGCAACTCGACCGCGATGGCTTCGTTCAGCTCGCCTTCGCTGTAAAGATAACTGGAAAGAGGAAACCCCTTCCCCCCAGGATACCCCGCTTCCGCAAGCAACTTCCTGGCTTCTGCCGGATCATAGGGCAACCCTTCGCTCCCTGGATACCCTTGCAACCCCGGCGGAACAAACCCCTCTGCCGCCACTTCTCCCGCCCTGGTAATCCTCCGCACCAACTCGCCTTTGTCCACCGCCATCCCAAAAGCTTTCCTCACCCTCGCATCGTCGAATGGCTGCCTCGTGGCATTGAACCGCAAAAAATAAACTCCGAGAAACGCTGCCGCATGAAAATCCCTCCGCACCATCACTTCGCGCATGAGCGAAGGCGGAATCAACCCTTTATCCATGATCAAATCGGCGGCCCCACTCGCGTAAAAATTGAATGCCGTATTGGCTTTGCTGATGGGCAAAATATCTACCGTTTCTAACGCGACCGCCCCCGCATCCCAATAGCTCGGGTTTTTCTTCAACCGTATCCGGTCGTTGATCTTCCACTCTTCCAAAAGATACGGCCCGTTTCCCACCAACTTCCCGGGCTTGATCCAATCGTCGCCTTCTCTCTCCAACAAGTCAGAACGCACGGGATACAGAGTGAAAAAAGAACACAAATCTAAAAAATACGGCGCGGGATTTTCGAGCGTGACTTCGAGCGTTTTCTCGTCCACCGCCCGCACCCCGACCTGCGAAAAATCCCGGATTTTCCCCGTGGAAAAATCCTGCGCATTCTTCACGCAAAATAGCTGGTAGTTGTATTGGGCCCCCGTCCCCGGCTCCAGCACCCGCTTCCACGACTCCAAAAAATCTTGGGCCGTGACGGGCTTGCCGTCGCTCCACACCGCATCAGGACGCAAAAAAAACCGGTATTCTTTGCCGTCCTCGGATACCGTCCACCGCTCCGCGCTACCAGCCTCGGAGGTCCCGTCCGCTTTTTTTCGCAACAACCCTTCGAACAGCTCTCCCGCAATCCGCCCTTCGGGCTGCCCGGTCATGATTGCCGGGTCGAGAGTCTCCGGCTCGGCTCCGTTGATGAAAACGAAATCGGCTTTTTTTCTATCGGAGGAACACGCGGGCAACAGCGCGAACACGAGCGCAACGACAAGAAAAAAAAACCCGCGCGCCGCCCTTCTAGATTCAACCTGAATCCGTGAGATCAATGCAAAGAATATCTGTAAGGCATTGGAGCGAAAGGGCTTGGAAAAAACCAAGG
>DYNR01000118.1:0-6344 GCA_020720945.1 Chthoniobacter flavus
TTCTCTTACCACTTTTCTCTTTTTCTCTTCCCCTTCCCGCATACTATGCGAAAAACCTTTTGCTTCGGTTTTGTATCATGCTGCCATTCAAAAACTTACAAACAGGAGTGCAGCTTGCGCGATGATTTTTGGGACAGACTCTCTTGCGCACCCCCGCAAGTTATTTACGCAACAAGCCCCCAATCCCCGCACGATTTTTAACCACGAATCGCGTAGTCGCTTCGTTTCCGCTTGATTCGCCTACCTGTCAAGGAATTGCGTCTTTGTCCTGCTATTGTTTCACGGTTTCAAACGAGAGCGAGAAAAATCAGCGCGCCACGCTCCACGGCTGCGCGACGGAACCTTTGTAGCCTTTGCCGTTGTAAGTGCCGCGGAAAAGCCACTTGGATTGCGTGGTTGTCGTTGTCGGTTGGAAATTTTTCATGTCTTTGGCAATGCTGCTCGCCGGATTGATGCCGCAAGAAGTCGTCATGGGGCCCGAGCCTTCGATCTCTATCGAACCAGAAATCATATCCACGACCCCCCTCATCGGGATATTCATTTTTTGCGTGGTGATGGTGAGGGACTCTGTTTTTCTCGAATCAAGAGAAAGAAAGCCCGTCACTTTGTTGCCGGAAATCTGGAGTTTCAAAGATGCGGCGGGACCGTCGAGCATTTCAGCCGAACCCGAAAAAGAACCCTGCATTTGAGTGAATTCGGCGATGGCTTCATCGAGGCCTTTTTCGCCCTCTTTTTGCAGGACGGCAACAAGACGGTCGAGGAGGTCTGCCGCCGTAGGAAGTCCTTTGGCGCGAAGCTTTCCTGCGACAAGCTCTCGTTGCTTGAGTTCGTCTTCGGAACTTTTGTCCTGGGTTTCAATTTCTTTTTTCGTGTTTTCCTTGCGGAGCTCGCTTTTTTTGCGCTGTCCCCACGAACGGGTCCGCCTTTGCTCGGAAACCTCGGCCGCCTCTTTTTTGGCGGCGATTTTGGCATCGAGTATTTTGTTGATCCGCTTGGCTTCCGAGTAATCGCCTTTTAACGCAAGGTCGGCGGCGCGCTGGGCACCGAGAGGCGATGCGCCTTTTTTAATGAGAAGGTCGTGGATGCGCTTGGACTGTTCTGCCGCCGTAAGGTTCGCTGCGGCAGCATTTTTTGAAGCGTCATATTTTTCTTTGGCTGCACCTAGCCCTTCACCAATCGCATCTCCGAGATTGATTACGCTGTTTTTTGCGGCATCGTAAGTGATGGCTTTTACGCCGCCGAAAAGCCCGCCGAGAACGGCGCGGGTTTTCATCCACGCATAGGAGCGCACCGAGTCTGGCGAGATTTTTTTATCGGCGATGTCTTTTTTGTATTGCTCGTAAGATTCCTTGCCCGCTTGGGTTCCCACTTCCTGCGCGGCACCAAAGCCTAACCCGTGCCAAAGAGTCCTGCCTGCCAACTCCAATTTGTTTCCCGCTTTTTCGGTGAAGGTTTTTGGCTCTGCTTGCTTTTTGGCTTTCATTTCCTCTTTGGCGGTTTCATAGCCTTCGTAAATTCCGTATGCGCCAAGGGCAAGACCTGCCCCTCGCATGAGTTTGCCTCCCGCCGTTGGTTTGGCTTCGGGCTCCGCTCCGGCGGGCACTTTTGGCTTTGAAACGGGCTCGGAACTAGCGGTCGTTTTTGATTTTGGCGCGGGCTCTGAAGTCGGAGAAACGGGGTTCTTTGTTGGTTCGACGGCACTCGAAGGATTTTTTGCCGGCTCGGGAAGGGATGCTGTTTTTTCGGGCGACCGAATAGCGTCTGACGAGGCTTTGGCTTTTGCGCGATAGTCCGCCAATTCTTCGCGTAATTGGCCCGCTTCCGCCGTTTTGCCTTTTGCTTCCAAATCGGCAATTTTTTTCTGGGTTTGCTGAATTTCTGCGTTCGCTTTGGCGCGGGTCGCCGTTTCGGAAGCGTTGACAATGTCCCGGGTGACACCTTGGAGTTTTGCCGCTTCATCCGCCGAAGAAATGGTCGAACGACCCGCCTTGATTTCCGCCATACGATCCAGGGTTTTTTCTGGGTTTGCGATCCCCCGATTGCGGGCGATTGCTTCGACTGTTTCAGGGGGAAGCCCCGCCTGATTCGCCGATTTTAATGCGCCTTTAACCATCGCCTGCCCTTCGGGGGATGCACCGACGAGTTTTCCTGGAGCTTCGTTGAGACCGTGGAGGGATTTTTTCGTGTGATCGAGCGTCGCGAGATGGTCTTTGAGTGGAGCCGATTTGACGGCCCCCGGAGTTTCCGAAATGTAAGTTTCGCCATGGGCTGCCCCCATTTTGACTTGCGCCTGGTGGGCGGCACTCCCCACGCGGTCGGCACCAGGCGTGGTATTAACCGTCATCCCAAAATCAGGGGCAGTCTCCAAAACCCCGTTGCGGACGCGGACTGGTTTGCCCTCTGGTCCTTTTACGCCCATCTCGTTTAGGATTTTTGACGCTTTTTCGGTAGTGCGGAACCCCCCGCCCCCGTCCCAGTCCCCCGGCATTCCCCGGTGGTTCGGATCCGTGACCCGCGTCCCTTTCGTGGCTTCAATTTTCGCGCTCGTCGTTTTCGAACCGCCCGCGACTTCCGCGTTCGCTTGATTCATAACTCCTTGATGGATAAGGTCTCTATCGACGGCAAGCTTCCTGCTCGTGTTGCGGTGCGCCGCATTTTCCGCATCGATTTTCGCATTCCGTTCGGGCGATGACGGAAGTTTTTCCAAATCGCGGACCGCGGTGTCGTGACGGGCGCACTCGTTTTTCCAAGAGCTGTCCACGGTTTCCCACCGCTGCTTGAGCTCGGATACAACCTGCTTGCGGGCTGCCTCTTTTTGAAGGGAAAGTTTTTTTGTTTCTTCGAGGTGGCGGCGCACTTCCTGCTTGAGAAGCTCGTTGTTCTCCGGGCTCGCCCCCTTGTTTCGGACAGCCTGTTTTCTTGCCGCAAATGATTGGTTTTCTGCGGCTTGCGCAGCCTCGATCCTTTGGAGCGCGGCGGTGGCCGCCGCCTGCGAAGGCTGCTGGCCAGAATCGGTGGAGACCATCACATCGCCTGGCTGTTGCGCGGGGAGCGACGGAAAAGAACACAGCAAGATGCAGGCAATAACAAAAAAAGAGTGGAGGCGGGAGTTCATCAGAGGTCGGATTTCCAATCGGCGAGAAGTTGTTTTGCGTATTCGTGAGAAAGAGAATCGGGAGGCTCTAGGATGATTATGTTGTCGAGAATCTCTGCTGCCGCCGTATCGTCGCCGTTGTGTTTGAGCAAAATGGCGGAGCCTATGGAAAGAGAAGGGACTTCGGGGTTCGCCGCCGCGAGTTCGCGGAAAAAATCTTCGCCCCGCAGGGTTTCTCCAGTGATGGCATACATGGCGCAAAGCGGGCCGACCGCATAAGGGGCGGTAGCGGCGGGATCCTTTTCGAGGGCGTTTTCAAATGCGAGCATCGCTTCCCACGGGCGTTCTTCCGAAGCGGAAAGGAGGGCGAGTTCGAGCCATGCCGGTGCGTAATCTTCTTGGACATCAACGGCTTGCGTAAAAGATTGGGCAGCCATCGCCGAAGCTTTTTTTTCACCTGCCCCGGCGAGTTCCAAAAACACCAGACCCGCGAGGAAGTGGTGCCCGGCATTGTCGGGTTGCAAAACAGCGGCAGATTTTGCGTAGGCGGCAGCTTCTTCCAAAGCGGAAAACGAGTTCGTCTTATCTTGGCGATCAAGGATGGCGAACGCGTGCGCATTCCGGGCTGCGGCCAAGCGAGCGCGGGAATCTGGCGTGTCTTTGGCCAGCCATGCGGCTTCGGCATCTTTTTCTTCGAGAAGGAGTTGCGGCGGAACAGGGACGGCTAAACCTTTCGGCGATTGCGGACCGAGAATGAAAGCTTTTTCCATATCGGCTTCGGCCCCCTTTTCGTCTCCTGTAGCAAAACGGGCGGCTGCGCGGATGCGGTAGGATTTTGCTTCCGTCCCATTGCTTTGTTCGACCGATGCGGTGCTGTCGGCAAGCGCCATCCCGTAATTTTCCTCTTCTAGCCACAACGCCGCGCGGTTCCTGTAAGCTCTCGGGTATTTCTCCTTGATGCTCAAAGCCTTATCAAAATCCGCATGCGCTTTCTCGAAGTCGCCTTTTTCCAGCCAAGCCAAACCCCGGTTGTTGTAGTGTATTTCCGCGGACGGCGATAATTCGATCGCTTTGGTGAGTTCGGCGATCGCCGGGTCGTATTGCTTCCTGACAAGATAAAAGAACCCGAGATTATTGAGGACTTTTGCGTTTTTGGGGTCGAGCGCATGGGCGCGGGCGTAGTCGTCGAGGGCGGCAACATCTTCCCTCAACGCATTGAATGCATCGGCTCGATGGAAGTATGCGTTCGCGTCTTCGGGCTTGATTTCTATGACTTTGGTAAAATCGGCGATTGCTGCAGCAAAGTCAAACCGATCCGCATGAAGAGTGCCTCGAGAGGAAAAGGAAGGAGCGTATTTCGGATTTTTTTCGACGGCTTTGCCGTAATCTTCCAAGGCTTTTTCCGGTTGCGAAAGTGCGCGGAATGTGGAGGCGCGGTTGTGATGGTAAACGGCGTTCGCAGGCGAAAGTTCGATAGCACGACCGAAATCCTCCAAAGCTTCCTGAAATTTTTCCCAATCATCGTAAGCGAGAGCGCGAAGATTGTAAGCCTCCGCATTTTTCGGAGCCAGTTTGACGGCTTCGTCCAAATCCTTCACGGCTTCAGGATATTTTTTCTGGAGCCAAAACGCTTTTCCTCTCCCGAGATAACCGCGTGCATCTTGCGGAAACTGCCCGATCAATTTGCTAAAAGCCGCCGTGGCTTCGGGGTATTTTTTGGAATCAAAAAACGAGGATGCCTCTTTCCAAGGGTCGGATGCGCCACGCAGAGAAAAGGCGGACAAACAGAAAAAGAAAACCCAAGAGCGGGAAGAAAAGCGTTTCATCGAACAGAGAGTTTCGCACAAACCGAAGAAACTAGCAAGGTTCAGAAACCTGCGGCTAAACTTGCTGCGCTTTGTTGGAGACCAAGGAAAGAATCAAAGCGAAAAAAAATACGGGGAGACCGAAGCGAAAACGCCGAGTCTCCCCGCAAAAATTTTAACGCGAACCTCAAAAGCAAGGAACGCCTGAAAGAAAATCCTCTAAATTTTTACTTCATCAAAAGCACGGCACGCGCGCGCTTGATTTGGTTTGTGATTTTGCGATGCAAATGAGCGGGCATCCCAGTAATGCGACGAGGGATGATCTTTCCGCTTTCAGAAACAAAGCGACGAAGCAAATCAGGGTTTTTGTAATCAATCGCTTCGATTGCGAGGTCGATGCGCCTGCGGGGCATCGGACGGTTCGCGCGGCGGAAATTAGAACGGCGTTGTGGCGTTTTCGGTTGCATGATATTCTCTTTTTTCGGTGATGCTATTTAATTTCGCGATGGAGGGTATGACGGCGAAGAAAAGGGTTGTATTTTTTCTTCTCCAACCGCCCCGGCGTGCGAAGGCTTTTTTTGTTTCGTGTCGTCACATAACGCGAAGCGGGTTTCCCCTCGGCTTTCGCTTCCGTGCATTCCAGTGTTATAATGTCTCTAGCCATATAAATGAATTGTTGAATTTTCTATTTGTCGTCCGAGGAAAAATCCTCCTCGTCGCCATCCGACTCACCATCGGTCAAACCAAAAACCGAACCTACGGGAGAATGGGAGCGGAACCGATCTTGTTTTTCCGCTTCCGCCTGGCATTCGACGGTCAGACGAGTGAACGGCAAAGCTTCCAAACGGTTTTGCGGAATATAGCGCCCGCATTGCTCGCAGACCCCATAAGTTCCTTTTTCGAGGCGCTTTAGAGCCTCTTCGACTTCGTAAAGCGAATTTTGTTCTTGTGAAAGCAACCCTAGGGCAAAGTCCCTGTCGTAAGCATCGCTACCGGCATCGGCCTGGTGCATCCCGAAAGCATTGCCTTCGCTACCTTCCGCACGCGCCCGAAGCGTATCGGTCGCAACACCTTTCATCGAATCCAGCAAAATCTCTTTCAGTTCCAACAACTTCGCTTTCTGCTTTTTCAAAAAAGCCGCATTCGGCTTGCCAGCAGTTCCCGCCTTATTCCCACTGTTAGCCCCCCCCCTGAGAGTCGGAGCTTTGGTCGCACCACTGGTCTTTTTCCCGCTAGCCCCCTTCACTTCTTTTTGCGGAGCTTTGCCCGAACTTACCAGCTTTCCTGGGACTGCTTTTGAAACAGGTTTTGAGATTGCTTTTGAAGCAGGTTTTGAGGTTGCCGTCTTGCTCGAGGAAATAACCGCAGAAGTTTTTGCTTTTGGAGCAACTTTCGGAGAAACTTTAACTGCGGGTTTTGTCGCAGGTTTTGCCACAGGTTTTGCC
>DYNR01000118.1:6444-7501 GCA_020720945.1 Chthoniobacter flavus
GGCTTCGCTGTTTGCTTGCCTACTTGCTTCGCGGCAACGGCAGATTTCGCCGAAGGCACCGATTTAACCGGTTTCGACACTGGAACGACCTTCGCTTTGGCGGAAGCTACCGATACGGATACCGGCTTTTTTGCAGTTCCTTTTTTCGCGGCTTCTTTTGCGCCGTTCTTTCCTGATTTTGCGGCAACCGCTATGGCAGGTTTTGGCGCAACAGATTTTGAAACGGCCTTGGACACCGCCTGGACTGGTTTCGATTTCGGCGCAAGTTGGACGGCAGGCTTTTTCGCAGAAGAGCCTTTAGAAATTTTGGAAACCACCGCTGGTTTCGCTACGACAGCCTTGTTTACCGGAGCGCGTTTCGCAGATTGGGCGGCAGGCACGGCAGTTTTCGCCTTCGCCTTGACGGGCGCAGGTGACTTCTGAACAGACTTTTTGAGGGGTGCTTTTTTGTTCGAAGGCATGGTGGTTAGTTTGTTGATTAGTGAAGAAAAGGGGCAACACATACCAACCAGGAGGCTGGATGGCAAGCGAAATCTACGGAAATTCTATTTTTTCTTTTCCCGAAGAAAAGGCATTTTTTTCCCCTCCAGAATTCCCGCAAAACAAAAAACGGGAAAACCTGGGATTTGTTTTGTTTTTTTATTTTTTAACTCGTTGATTTTCATGAGGTTAAAGATGGATTTAAATTTTTATTCCCCCGTTGGCATCGCCTGTGCTTCACCTGTAAACAACCACGCGATGAACCATGAAAGCCAGTGCCAAAAAAGGGATTCGCCACACGCCGAATACGGCGTTTGAAGGGAGGCGTGTCCCAGTGCTGAACCGCGAAACGGGCGAGGTGAGGCTGATGACCATCCGCAGGGCTACAGGCAGAGAGTTTGTTGGCGAATTCACAGAGAAATTTGGAGTTCGCCAACTGCGTTTTCGCAGGGATTCCGGCACACAACTCGCAGGCCCTTTCCGCATCCTCTTTCCCGAAGAGAAACTCGTTTGAAAAACGGGGCGATGGTCGGATCAACTTTTTCTGCCGCCATCTACCCCCGATCTCTCTTTCTGG
>DYNR01000392.1 GCA_020720945.1 Chthoniobacter flavus
CGAATCAACCCTTGCATGGCGAACCAAGAGCAATTCCTAGAATCAATCAAACGAATCGAGAAGCTACACGGCAACCTAGCCGTCCTCTCTCGGTTAAACACTTTGCTCCGAGATATGAACTCCGACCTCTCGACGGCAGAACGCCTCCTCGCCTCGGACAGCAGCATCTCCGCCCTCGTCATCAAACTGAGCAATAGCCCGATCTATCGCCGCGGTGCCCCTAGCTCCAGCCTCTCGATGGCCATCCAGCAAGTCGGCTTCAACCAGATATTGAAAATGGTCGGGCTCGCCATTTCTAAAGGTGTCTTCCTCAAGGACTTAAAAGCTTACGGCATCACAGCCGACCAATACTGGCAATCGAACTATTTCGCCGCCCTCTTCCTCGAAAGCGAAGCCCAGCGCATGGGGCTAAACTCCGATGACGCCTACCTGATCGGCCTCCTCCACTCCGTCGGCAAAGTCGTCATCAACGAACTGCTCGACCAATCTTCGGTTGAAATTTACTGGGATCCTTCCATCCCCTCGGAAGAATGGGAAGAGGTCATGGTCGGATTCCGCTACGACAGGGCGGGTGCCATCCTCCTCGAAAAATGGGGATTCCACCAACGCATCCACGAAAAAATTTCTAACCAAAACTCCCCTTCCGCCCAAGAGTCCGACCCGGTTCTTTCGATGCTGAACTACTGCCAGAAACTCGAAGGCGCAAACCCTCCCGATAAACCCTTGGAGTCTTGGGACTTCTGCCTCACCCACCCCTACTGCGAACAAAACCAGTTCACGCGCGACCAGCTCATCTTTTCCATGAGCAGACTGCTGACCACCATCGCAGGCTTGAAAAAGGTCATATCAAAAATCTGACCCCCTTTCCCATGAACGCCTCCCCTGCCAAACCTTTCTCCATCGTAGTCTTGGACGATGTCCACTCCTCCGCCTGTTTGGTGCAAATGATCCTCGAAAGGAATCTCCGCTGCAAAGTCACCATCTGCCTGACCGCCGAAGAACTTTACAGTTTGAGCGACGAGGAAATCCCCGACCTCTACCTCTTGGACATTCAACTCGCCGATGGCACCGGCATCGATGTCTGCTACAAGCTACGCCAAGACCCCCTGCGTGCTGAAGTTCCCGTCATTTTCCTCTCCGCCCACGGGAACCCCACCATGCGGGTCGCCGCCCTCAAAGCCGGCGGCATGGATTTTTTGGACAAACCTTTTTTCCCCGAAGAACTGATCGCCCGCACGAGGATGCACCTCAACCTCCATGCGGCTAACAACCGCATCCGCAGGCAGTTGCAAGAAAAACAAGCACTCCTCCGCGTCCTCGGACACGACCTGAAAAACCCGATCAGCAACGCTTTTTCCATCTTGGAAATGGCAAAAATGTTCCCCGACAAACCGATCAACATCGACCTCGCTCTCAAGTCTTGCGAGCAAGCCATGGAATTGATTTCCCATGTTGCGCGCCAAGGCTCGCTCCTCGAAGAAGAGGACGACGCATCGGCACTCCCCTCCATCGACCTCGCCGAAGCCCTCGCCGAAGCCGTTGGAATCATGCACATCGCCGCAGAAAAAAAAGAAATCAAAATCCGCACGGAGGCGGTCAAAGGTGTCCTCTTCCCGATGGACAAAATCACTTTTTCTCACAGCATCATCAACAACCTTTTGAGCAACTCGATCAAGTTTTCCCACCCCAACTCGGAAATCTTGATCCGCGCAGGAAGAAAAGACATCGGCGAAATCACCGGGGTCTTCATTGATGTCAAAGACAACGGGGTCGGCATCCCAGAAGATGTCCTCAAAGCCCTCGAAAAAAACCAAGAAATCCTCTCCCATAAAGGCACGCTCGACGAAGAAGGCACCGGGCAAGGCATGAAACTGGTGAAACGCTATGTAGAAAAATACAGGGGCACCATTTCCATCGAATCAATAATCGAATCCGAGGATGCCGCCGCATCAGGCACTTGCATCCACCTCTTCTTCCCGGACACACCCAGTTCCTGACC
>DYNR01000393.1 GCA_020720945.1 Chthoniobacter flavus
ATCCAGAGCCAGCTTCCATTTTTGTGGAGGAATCGAAATTCCACGCGGTATTCGGGTCGTTCTCCCGACAGGTATTTTTGGATTTCTTCCATCACGCGGGGTTTGTCATCCGGGTGGATGCGGTCGGCGAAAGAAGAAAACGCGTTAGGCAGTTCGGAGTCCGAGAACCCGATCATTTCCTTCCATTTCGTGGAGAGGAAGAGTTCGTCCGTCAGGAGATTCCAGTCCCAAATCCCGTCGTTGGAGCCGTTTACGGCTAGAAGGAAGCGTTCTTTGCTCGCTTCGGCATCGCGCAGGGCGAGATTGCGCAGATCCCGTTCCGATTCGATGGAAGCCCGCATCGAGTCGAAGCCATCGCGCAAAATTTCGATTTCGAGGACGCTGGAGGGAGGGATGGGGCGCGGGGTTTTTCCAGTGCGGATATCGGCGAAAGCCTGCAAGAGAGGGCGGAGGTTATCGGCGAGTTTTTTTGCGATCAGGACAGCGAAGACGCTTCCGGCAGCGATGGCCAGGACGGTAAAAATCAAGCCGTCGCGCCAAACTTGTCCGAGCCCGGAATAGAAGGACTGTCGCCCGGTGCCTAGGCGCGCCCAGCCCAGCCTGCTGCCGCCCGCAAAAATCGGCATGGCGACATCGATTTGTTTTCCGTTGTCGATGAGGGGGAGAGGCTTTGTTTGGGAGGTGGGGGAGGAGAGCAGGCGCAGGCTGGTGGGGTCGTCCAAAATTTTTCCCGTGACGGAGGCGTCGGTGCAGGCGAGGACTTTGCCTTCTGGAGAAATGACCATCGCGTAAAGCAAGTCCGGGGACTCCGACAAAGAGTTCACGACTTCCGCCAGGCCCGCGACATCATTTGTTAGCAGCCAGAGCCTGCTGTTGAGTGCGAGGGTGCGCACGAGGTTGGTGGTCTGCTCGTTGGAGACGAGGCGCAAAAAGTTTTTTTGGTTTTGGACGAGGTCGAAAACGAAGATACCCATCATCACGAGGTGGACGAAGGCGACGCTTAGGACGAGGTGCCAGCGGAAGCTGACGGTGGCTCGGGCAAACGGGATTTTCATGGTTTTTCCTCCCCGTTTTTTGGAGGGAAAGCTTCCTCGTATTGTTTCAAAAATGCCGAGGCTTTTTCGTAGTCGGAATTTTGGGCGGGTTCGAAGCAGGAAACGCCGATTTCCGAGAGGATTTTTTTTCCGTTTTCCGAGTTTGCCAAGTTAAAAAAGACCTTGCGGACGATGGCGCGGTATTTTTCTGGGACATCGTTTCGGGCCACCAGAGAGACATTGACCAGAGAAGGGGTTTCCCATCGGACTTCCATTTCCGCCGCCTTTTCGGGTTCCTTTTTTTGGAAAGTGTTCCATGGGGGGGGCCAGGTTGCGCCCGCGCTTGCTTGTCCGAGATAGACTTGCATGATCGAGGATTCCTGGGAGCCCGTGTAGATGGGCTCGTAGTCTTTTCCCGGCAGCAGGCCGTAGGAGCGGAGGAGGAACATAGGCATCATGCAGGCGGCCAGGGCGGAAGGCGCTGGGAAGCTGATTTTTTTTCCTTCAAGTTGTTGGGGGGAAGAGATTTGTGCGTCCTTGCGGACCAAGAGGATGCCGCGGAAAATTTGGTCGTCGCCCATTTTGCCGATGACATCGTAGCCCGAGTGGATGGCGCGGACGGTTTGGTAGGGGTTGGGGACAGAAAATTCGTGTTTTCGTTTTTCGAGTTTTTCGTCGTAGTCCTGGTAGGAGAGAGAAGCTTCGAGTTGGAAACGGGCGCCGCTGTTTTTTGCTTCCGAGTTTAGGAGGTCGATGATTGGCTGATAGACTTCCCGTAATCGGACGGGGTTGTGTAGCGGGTGGACGGAAACGACCAGGGTGGTTTCTTTTAGTGACGAGTCGCTGCCGGCAGGAAAATAGACTTCCTCTTCGGGGGAGCAACCCAACAAGAGGAGTGAGGCGAGGACCCATGAGACAACAGGATATTTGCGGGGGATGCGCACAGGGAAAGTGGGACTACCAC
>DYNR01000119.1:0-1238 GCA_020720945.1 Chthoniobacter flavus
CGAACGGGCAAGTGCTAGAAAACGAAACCGCAGGCACTTACATCGCAGACTTCCTTCTTTTTTCTCCACCGGACTCGACCCCGCGCTACGCGGAATGGAATCTCTGGCTCGTCAAAAAACACGGGAAAGGAATCGTTGCGTTGCAATACGCCCGCCGCTTCTACAAACTCGAAATCTCCGTTGCAGGTGAAATTCGTTCTTCGAGGGAAAAGCTCATCCCGCAATTAGACATCTTGGGCAACCTCCCCCTCCTCTGGAAAAAATGAAGCACCGGAACCCAGAACTCCTTGGAGTGCGGAGATTTATCGCACGCACTCCAAGGAGCTTTGCAACTCAAGAAAAAAAACTTGAACGGAAAGGTGGCAAAGCGAACGAAAAAGTGCTATATTCGTTGAGAACCACCCATGAAAAGAAACGATAAAAAATTCCCCTCTGGTTTTTCGCTGATTGAGCTGATGGTCGTAATTGCGATCATTGCGATACTGATGGGGTTGAGTGTTTCAAGCCTCAAAGGATTAGGGCAAAGCAGCGGGGCGCGTGGGGCTGCGGATCTGGCTGCAAGCGTGGCACTTTCGGCGAGAATCGAAGCGATGGCTTTCGGGAGGGGCTCACTTTTTTTAATCGATAATTCCGGCAACCCCGAATGGAAATACCGGAGGATGGCGGTGATCCGCCGCAACGAGGAAGATACGGAATGGGAACTAATCGGGAAACCGGTCGAACTGCCAAAAGGGATTTACCTTTTGCCCGATTATTCGAGCACGACAGGCGTCTATCAAACCAATGTAGCAGACCTCAAGGGCATCGGGCCCGAAGTTTTTTCTTACCGTTTTAGCGGCTCTGGTTACATGGACGAAAAGGAGGCAATCACGCTCGTTTTTTCTGCGAACATCGCGGATGAAGGCGGCGAACTAAAAAACCCCGAAGGATTGCTTGCGGGGCGGAGGGGTATCAAAATCCGAAAAAATGCCCGCCCGATTTTTTTCAAGAACGCCGAACAAATGCAGGAAAACCCCAAGGAAGATTAGAACTATGCCAGTTGCAAAAAATGTTTTAGCAAGGTCGTATCGCGGGAAATTCGCAAAAGGTTTTTCGCTGATCGAGGTGGTCATTGCAATCGGGGTGGTTTCCTTCGCCGTCTTGTCGGTCGTGGGCTTGTTCGGAGGAATCATGCAGACGGCAGGGAACAACACGAACCGCAGGGAACTGGCGAACGGATACGGCTCTTTGCGTTATTT
>DYNR01000119.1:1338-7491 GCA_020720945.1 Chthoniobacter flavus
ATGGCTAAATCCGGACGAAGACGATCCGACGAGCTTTGAAGCCGCCAGGGTCGGCAGGTGGATCAAGGCAAAACTTGCGGTTTCTCCCTCAAACCCTGCCGGTTCCTCCGTGGGTTCTTTGGAGAACTACCCTGGCGGGTGTCTTTTTGTCGTTGCCGATATCGATGTCGTGGCGATTCCGGAGCAACCGATGCCCGACCCTCCCGCCGTCCGACTCACCATCAATTTGTCCCGATGAAAAAAACTATTCTTTCTCGCCAAACCCAGCATCCGTCCAAATTGGGAGGTTTCTCCCTCGTCGAACTGCTCGTCGCAACAACAGTTTCCATGTTGTTGATCGGGATTCTTCTCGGCGTAACAAACGGGATTTCCACGAACTACTCGCGGATGCAAACGAAGATACTAAACGAAGGGGACGCTTCGTTGGTTTTGGATCAAATCGTGCAAGACATTGATGGGATGGTAATTCCGACAATCCAAGGGGCGGAATCCCTGCGGGTAACCAAAGAGACAGTCGAAGATTTTGATAATGCGATCTGGTTGACGCTGCTGACAACCGCGACCGACAAAGATGATTCGGACAAAGAAGGAAGCAACAATTTTAACGGGGCAACTCGGGCAGTTTCTTACCAGTTCGCATTTCAAAATGTGATTGATGGCGGTAGCGAAGATCCTTCGTATGCGATTTACCGTTCCATCGCATCGGCGCGACATACTTTCGAAAATGCGGTCGGAGATGTCAATTTGCAAGAGGATTACTGGGGTGCGCTAGGCGAAGGTGGACCTTTGCCGCCAACGGACAAAGACGCATTATTGGCGGAAAATGTGGTGGATATCACGATCCGGTTTTTTTATCTCGACGAAGACGGAAATGAGAAATGGACAGAACCGGGAGACAATGTGCGAATCGGGCGCGATGGGACGACCGTCAACGACGAACCGCTTGCAAGCACAAGTGGTTTTTCTCGCGCTCAGGTTTCGGTGACTGTAGTTCCCCCCGCCGGTATGGAACTGCTAAAAAACAAAGTGCTGGAACGCCCCGAAGTAATCAAACGCTTCGGGAGAACTTTCGTCCGAGAAACATCGAATATCGGCGGGAACTAATAATTCTCAACGAAAGGTTTTGCAAATTCCCAAATCTGCAATCTGCCTTCTTCAATCCACAATTCAAAGCCGTGGGGATTTGCCCCTCCGCTCGTCAATAATCCCTCGCACCACAGCCTCCGCCAACCTCTGGCGCACCCTTGGATTTTGCAGCATCTGGTTGTCGTAGGGATTGGAAACAAACCCTAATTCGCAAAGCACAGAAGGACGCAAGTTATTGCGGAGCACATGGAAACGGGCAAATTTAACCCCCCGATCCGCACACCGATACGCCCGCAAGGACTCCTCCAAAATGTTTGCGGCAAGACGCCTAGACCTCTCGCTGAAATAATAAATCTCTATCCCTTCCGGCGACCTTTTCTTAGCCCAATTGAAATGGATGCTCACAAAAATCGCCCCTCGGTTGCGGTTGCTGATGGCTGCCCGAGTTTCCAGCGGAATGAAAACATCGCGGTCGCGGGTCATCACAACGCGGTATCCCGCATCTTCCAGCAAAGGTTTCATTCGCAACACGACATCGAGAGCGAGCATTTTTTCCGGTTCGCCGCGCACAGACCGCGCGCCTAAATCGTGCGCCCCATGCCCGGCATCAAGAACAACCGTATCAAACGCACCCGCCCCTGTCCCATAATCGCCAAACCCTGCGCACCCCACAAAAAAAAGCGCCACAACCAAAGGCAAAAACGCCATCAAAAAAATGCGCAAAACTCCCGCCTTTGCCCCACCAAAAAAATACCCGTTCCCCGAAGGGAGTCTAACTGGTTGTCGTGTCCGCACTATGCTGATTTCCTTGAAACCCAACTCAAGCCCAAAAAAAAAAGCAAATCAACCTAAAAAGAACAAACGGAAACCATGGGGAGTCGCCGAAAGTCCCCCTGACCCGCATTTTTATCCGATCCGAAAAATCCACCTCTCCTTGTCACTCCTCAAAGAGATTCTCTAAGCAACAGCAACCCAACGGCTTATGCCAACCCAATCGAGGCAACTAGCCGTTGGATGCTGAAAAAAATGGTTTTTGGAATTGCCGTGCAAGCCGTTTTTCGGATTGCACGAAATGGAAAACCCACGCTTGCATCTACGCTCCGCTCAAGTATCCCTGCGCCAAACGGATAAAATCTTCGGTTTCCTGTTTTTCCCAAGCCGCATCTTTGCCCAGTTCTCTGGCCAAAAGGGAAGCCGCTACGGGTGCCGCTTCGATGGATGCCTGTGCGTCAAGAATCAAAGCCCTCGTCCTGCGAGAAAGGACATCCTCAATCTTGCGGGCTTGCTCGAATCTTGCAGCCCAAACGATTGCGGCTTTCGTGTAAGGCAAGCGCTCGTGCAACAGTCCAGCCAACTCGGGTTCTTTCTCGATCAGTTCCATCACCTTTTCTGCATCGCTACCATAAACCGCCATGTCGTCGGGCAACGGTGCCGCATTCGAGCTACGCCAGCCATGAAGCTGCAAATTTTCTGTCACGCAAGGATGGTCGGGCAACCCTGCCAGCGTGATGGCGTGGTCCAGCGTGTCTTCCGCCATCTTCCGGTAAGTCGTCCATTTCCCTCCCGCAATTGTCACCAACCCGGACGGTGAAACAAACACCTCGTGGTTCCTCGAAATCGCCTTCGTCGCCCCGCCGCCTTTGCCGGGAGGCCTCACCAGCGGACGCTGCCCGGCAAACACGCTCAATATGTCCGCCTCGGTCGGCACTTTCGCCAAATAACGCGCCGCATTCCGCAAAATAAAACCGATTTCTTCTTTCAATGCCCTCGGCTCTTCGTCGGGCGACTCCATCGCATTATCCGTCGTCCCCACCAAAACTTTCCCGTGCCAAGGAATCACGAAAAGGACCCTCCCATCGTCCGTGTGCGGCACCATGACCGCAGAATCCCCTTGCAAAAACGAACGGTCAAAAACCAAATGAACCCCTTGGCTCGGCTGGACGGAACGGACGGCTTGCGGGTCGTCCAAGAGTCGGATCGAATCGGAAAAAATCCCTGTCGCATTGATGACCACGCTCCCCGAAACCGTGTATTCTTTCCCTGTTTCGGCATCGACAAACTCCACTCCCGTAATCAGTCCTGCCTCCTTTTGGATGCCCGTGACCCGGCAGTAGTTCAAAACACACGCCCCGTTGTTCACCGCCGTTTGCGCCAGCGTGACAGCCAACCGCGCATCGTCAAACTGCCCGTCAAAATACTCCACGCCCCCCATGAGGTGCTCTTGCTCGATGTTGGGAATCCGGGCAATCGTTTCCTCTTTCGAAACAAGCCGAGATTTTGCCAGATTCAGCTTTCCCGCCAATGCATCGTAAACCTTCAAACCGATCCCGAAAAACGGCCCTTCCCACCACTTGTAACTCGGGACGATAAAACTCAAATGATGGACCAGATGCGGGGCGTTCCGGTGCATCAAACCCCTCTCCCGCAACGCTTCCAAAACCAGAGGGATGTCCCCTTGCTCCAGATACCGCACCCCGCCGTGGACGAGTTTGGTGCTCCTGCTGGAAGTGCCTTGCGCAAAGTCTTTTGCTTCGAGCAAAAGCGTCCGATACCCCCTCGTGGCTGCATCGACGGCAATACCCAAACCCGTCGCTCCTCCCCCCACGATGATGATGTCCCAATAAGAAGTTTCTCCCAACAATTGAAGCTGTTTGTTTCTGTTCATAAAAAATACTTTCGCTGTGTGTTTCGTTTTGTTTTCAAATCGGGAGATCGTTCATTCTGCCGCCGCCCACCCCCGCGCTCGCTTGACGGCTTTTTTCCAAACCTTCATTTTTTCTTTCCTGTCTCTGGCCGTGATTGCCGGATGGAAAGACCTCTCCACGGACCGAATGGAATCCAACACTCCTAAGTCGGACCAAACTCCTGCCCCCAACCCCGCGAGCATCGCCGCCCCGATCGCCGTGCTTTCGATGTTCTTCGGTCGCTCCACCCCCAAACCCAGCAAATCCGCCTGCGTCTGCATGAGCAAATCGCTGGCGCACGCACCCCCGTCCACCCGCAAAAGCGCGATTTTTTTCCCTGAATCTTTTTCCATCGCCGCAATCAAATCGGCGACTTGAAAAGCGATGCCGTCCAAGGTTGCCCGCGCGATGTGCGCGGCTGTGGAACCGCGGCTCAAACCCAAAATCGAACCGCACGCCGCCGGATCCCAGTAAGGTGCTCCCAACCCCGTAAAAGCGGGAACGAGCACCACCCCGCCGCTGTCTGGCACTCTTGAAGCCAACTCGTTAACTTCCGATGCCGAGCGGATAATCCCCAACCCATCACGCAACCATTGAATGGAAGCGCCCCCCATAAATACGCTGCCTTCAAGCGCGTATTGCACGGGGGCATCTCCGATTTGCCACGCCACGGTCGTCAGCATCCGATTCGCGCTGAAAATCGCATCCCCGCCAGTGAAAGCCAACAAGAAACACCCGGTCCCATAAGTGCATTTTACCTGCCCTGGGCGGGTGCACAACTGCCCAAAAAGAGCCGCTTGCTGGTCGCCGATCGCACCGCAAACGGGAATCTCCGCCCCGAAAATCGAAGAATCCGTCACCCCGATTCTCCCGCTACTGGGAACGATTTCCGGAAGGACTGCCATCGGAATGTCAAACAAGGACATCAAATCTTCGTCCCACTTCCCGGAACGAATATTCATGAGCATCGTCCTGGACGCATTGCTCACATCGGTGACATGGCACCTGCCCCCTGTCAGCTTAAAAATCAACCAGCTATCAATAGTCCCCGCCGCCAGTTCCCCCGCTTCCGCCCGCGATTGCCCGTCTGGGATTTCTTTCAAAATCCAATGCAGCTTGCTCGCCGAAAAATACGGGTCGAGCAACAGTCCCGTGCGCTGCTGCACGAGGACTTCCTTGCCTTCCTCGCGCAAAGCATTCATGTGTTCGCCCGTCCTGCGGTCTTGCCAAACAATGGCGCGATGGACAGGCTTCCCGGTTTTCCTGTCCCAAACCACTACGGTTTCCCTCTGGTTCGTGATCCCGATCGCCGCGACTTCTCCCGCCGTAATCCCCGCTTTTTCTAAAGCTTCCCGCACGGTATCTTGCACGCTCTGCCAAATCTCTTCCGCATCGTGTTCGACCCTGCCCGGCTGCGGAAAATGCTGGGTGAACTCCTTTTGCCCCGATGCAACAGCATCCAGTTTTTCGTTGTAAATGATTGCCCTGGAACTCGTTGTTCCCTGATCGATGGAGAGGATGTATTTCATAAAAATGGGGGTTGCAAAAAACTGGCGGCATCAAAATTTTCCTAAAGCACCATAGACAACAGCGGCGAGAGCACCGCCGGCCAGAGGACCGAACACGGGGATCCAAGCATAGCCCCAATCGCTGTTTCCCTTTCCTGCCACTGGCAAAAGAAAATGCGCCAGACGCGGGCCAAAATCGCGTGCCGGGTTGATCGCATACCCCGTCGGACCTCCGAGCGAAAGCCCGATCCCAAACACGAGCAACGCCACGGGCAATGCGCCCAACGCCCCCAAATCAATCGGATAAACCGCACCTCCAACAGGCGCTCCCGTCGCCCCCTTCATGCAAAAAACTCCGAACACTAACACGAATGTCCCGATGGCTTCGCAAGCGAAGTTTGCCGGTGCGTTGCGGATCGCCGGCCCCGTGCAAAAAATCGCGAGCTTCGCGCCCGGATCGTCCGAAATTTTCCAGTGTGGATAAAACGCCACCCAAACCGTTGCCGCCCCCAACATCGCACCCAAAACCTGCGCCACCATATACCCCGGCACGCTTGCCCAAGCAAAATTCCCTGCCATCGCCATCGCCAAAGTCACGGCAGGATTCAAATGGGCACCACTAATTCTGGCGACCGAAAAAACGGCGACAAAAACCGCAACGGCCCAACCGGCGGTTATCACGATCCAGCCAGCGTTTTGCGCCTTGCTCTTGTTTAACAACACATTAGCAACAACACCATCACCCAGAAGGATGAGAAGCGCTGTTCCGATCAGTTCAGCGATGTAGGGGGTCACGGCAACTAAAATCCCACAACTCCTGTTTTCTCACAAGAGAAAAAGCGGGAGATTTTTCCGCTCCCCAATCTCCAATCTGC
>DYNR01000394.1 GCA_020720945.1 Chthoniobacter flavus
ATCATTGCCCGACCTCCCATGCAGCCGTCACCATCGAGCAGGGGGCGAGTTTGATTTTCGTTCCGCTGGCGAAGGTTGGCAGTTTTTCTTCCGTGACTTTCACTTGCGGCTCGCCCGCATCGAGTTCGTTGGTGGCGGTGAAATGAGGGGAAACTAGGCGTCGCAACTCCGCTCCGCCACGGGTAGCACCGTCAAATTTCACTTCGACCTCCTGCTCGTTGGCGAGATCGAAATTGAAAAGGATGAGGGAACGCTTCTTCCCCTCGGCAAATGCGTAACTGTGGATGACGGGAAACTCGAAATTCTCTGGAGGTTTCCCTTTTTTTCCTGGCACTTCCATCTGGAATGTGGGGTTGGCTCCTTCCTGTTTGGTTTCCAGCAAGTTGCCACCAATGGCGCGGTTGGCCATCCCGAAAGCGAGGCCGATGGGGCGGTAGCGCACGCGGTCTTTGTCGGCGGTCAGATTGATGCCGAACATCCGCAGTTTTCCGAGGTTGGGGACGGTGTTCATCTCCATCTGCCAGCGGAAAATACACTGGTCGCGCATCCCGCCATACTTGAGACTGCCGAGCATCGTGTTGAGGATATTGATGCCGCCGCCAGTTGATGCCATGATTTTATTGCGGGGTTCGATCGGTGCGTTGCCGCCGCTCAAGTGGTGGTTGATCTCATACATGGAAAATTCCACGCCGTATTTTTTGCTGACTTCTATTTGCTTTTGGAAAAGCTTGCCGAGGTAGCCGTTCATCGCGACCGAAAAAATCCATTTGAAAAGCTTCTCGTCGGTGTCGAGAACCGCCATCTCATCTTGGGTCATCCCGTGCCCTTGATAAAGTGCGGTGGCATAACGGTCGGAGAGCTGTTTGCCGTCTTCGCTTTTGGTGTAGCCGAGGATGCGGTTGCTCTGGTCTGACGCATAGTTTTGTCCCGCCGCATGGCAGACGAATTTTTCTGGTTTGTAGTAAGGCGATTTTTTCAGGCGAGCGAAGAGGTCGCGCCAGTAGTCGGGACCGTTGAAGCCGCCGCCAAGGTATGTCGAATCCGTGTTCCACGCCTCGTTGCCGATCTCGATATGGATGCGTTTGAGCGACTCCGTCCAAGGCTTCGGGTGGCCGAGTTCGGCGCGGAGCTTCCCGCCTTGGGTCGAGGTGTCGCCGCCGAGGTATTCCATCAAAAAATCCATCTCTTCGAGTTGGAGCGTCCCGGGGAGGTTCCACCACGGCTCGATCCCGAGATACTCGCAGGCAACCAAAATCTCGTGCAACCCCCAGTTGTCGGGCGCTTTCGGGTTCGCCGTCCCAGGCTTGAAAAACGGGCTACTTTCAAACTTGTATTTCTGCATTCCTGGACGGATGTAGTTTTCCATCGTCGATCCACCCATGCGCGGTTGGCGGAGGATGCCCACCCCGCATTCCTTCCACGCCGCGATGGTGGCATCGGTAAATACCGTCGGGTTGGTGTCCCCCTCCTTCCAAATCTCCACATCGTCGATTGCGAGGGGGGCATCCGGCGTGCAGACGAAAGTCAAATGGTTGTTCGCCCCCGCATCGCCCTTGGGGAGTTTATCGACCTTGATGACGATGTCGTGCTGCTTCCATTCCCCGCCGAGCGTGACATCCTTTTTTTCTCCGTTTTTGCCCGTAGAGATATTGAGTTTTGCGGAACCACCCATCGCCTTGCCCCAAAAACGGACATGCCACACGCCGTTGTTATCGCTGATTTTTTGGAAGCAGGTGTTGAATGTAATCGAAGTCTTATCGTCCTTTTTTCCCTCTGCGGGGGCATCTCCGCTTGCTGCTGGCGCGGGATCGAGCAGGAGCGCGGAGTAACCGAAGCCGCCGGGCCGCAACCCTTCATTCAAAATTTTGCAGTTTCCCTTCGCCGCAAAGTTTTCGCGCCCCGCCAGATTGCCTTCCTTGGTGCGATTGAGGTTCTCCACGAGGATGCCCGCCCGCTCGGTTTCCTTTTCCATTTTGTGCGGAGGGCAAGGGGC
>DYNR01000395.1 GCA_020720945.1 Chthoniobacter flavus
AAAAAAACTTTTGCCGGAAGGGTGGGCGTGGTAATGGGTAGGGGCTATGGAAAACATCATCATTGTAGGGACAGGGTGCGCGGGGTTGACCGCGGCAATTTACACGGCGCGGGCGAATCTCGCTCCTTTGGTTTTAGAAGGCAAGCTGCCTGGGGGGCAACTGACGACGACCACGCTTGTGGAAAATTTTCCCGGTTTTCCCGAAGGGATCGACGGGCCGGAACTCATTATGCGGATGCACCAGCAGGCCGAGCGATTCGGGGCGCGTTTCGATTATGGGATCGTCGAGCAATTTGAGCAGCGCGATGGGGTGAACCGGCTTTTGGTGGATGGCAAGTGGTTGGAAACCAAAGCGTTGATCATTGCCAGCGGGGCATCGGCGAGGTGGCTTGGGCTGGAGCGCGAGAAAGATTTGGTCGGGCACGGGCTGACTTCCTGCGCGACTTGCGACGGGGCGTTTTACAGGAATGTCCCGGTGTGCGTGGTCGGCGGCGGAGACAGCGCGTGCGAGGAGGCGCATTTTTTGACGCGTTTCGCATCGAAGGTTTATTTGATCCACCGGCGCGATTCGTTGCGGGCATCGAAGATCATGACCGAGCGGACATTGGCGGACAAAAAAATCCAGCCGGTTTGGAACGCGGCACCGGTGCGATATTTGACGGACGAGGAAGGGGAGATGCGTGCGATCGAGGTAAAAGACACGGTGACGGGAGAGGTGCGGGAGATCGGGGTCAAGTGCGTTTTCGTCGCGATTGGGCACACGCCAAACACCGGGCCATTCCAGGGGAAAATCGAGTGCAACGCAGGCGGATACATCGTGCAAAAGGGTGGGACGCGCACGAGTTTGGAAGGGGTTTTTGCGGCGGGTGATGTCGCTGATCCCGTTTATCGTCAAGCAATTACAGCGTCGGGAAGCGGGTGCGCGGCGGCGTTGGACGCGGAGCGTTGGCTGACGGAGCAGGAGTGAAAGGGCCGGGGTCGGGTTTTGGCGGAGGGGGCGCGGTGTTGCGCCTTCCCGCCCGCGAGATCGTTTTCCCGCGGCGTCCCTTGCTCATGGGAATCGTGAATATCAACGACGATTCTTTTTGCGGGGACGGGACGCTGGATGCGGGGGAGGCGCTCGCGCAAGCGCGGGAGATGGTCGAGGCGGGAGCCGACATGATCGATGTGGGGGCGGAGAGTGCGAGGACCAACCGCGAGGCGATTTCCGAGGGTGAAGAGGTGCGGCGGTTGCTGCCGTTTTTGCGGCGGTGGAAAGAGGTTTTTGAGGGGGTCGAGCCGAGGGATGAGAAGCAGGTGTTTCCCCCCGTGCTTTCGGTCAACACTTGGAGGGAAGGGGTGATGGCTTCCGTTTTGCCCGAGGGGGTGGAATTGCTCAACGACATGGGAGGGTTGCCCGATGCGGGTGCCGCGAAGATTTGCGCGAAGGCGGGGTGTGCGCTTTTGGTGATGCACACGGTTGGGTTGCCCAAGCAAGACCATTCGCATATTGGTTACGGGGATGTCGTCGGGGAGGTGCGCGAATTTTTCCGCGAGAAGTTGCGGCTTGTTTGCGAGGCGGGGTTGGAAATTGAGCGGGTGGTGCTCGATCCCGGAATCGGGTTTGCCAAGGGGCCTTGCGACGATTTGCGTTTGCTGGGGGAATTGGAAAAGCTGGGGGAATTTGGGCGACCGTTGCTTTTGCCCGTATCGCGGAAAAGCGTTATCCGTTCTGTGTTAGGAGGGTTGGAGCCGAAGGAGAGGGATGCGGGAACGGTCGCTTGCATTGTGGCGGGAGCGTTGGGTGGGGGCGGGATTTTTCGGATCCACAATGTCGGGGCGGCGTGGGCGACGCTGAAAGTTTTGGATGGGATTTTGGGCGGGGGTTGACGGCGGGTTGCGGGCGTTTTTTTCCTTTGTTTTTGTGGGGGGAGGCGCGGGGTATAAAAATTCTTTTTGCGAGTTTTCTCTGCTTGACTAAGAGAGAAACGGCAAGCAGAGT
>DYNR01000120.1 GCA_020720945.1 Chthoniobacter flavus
GAAAGCCCCTCGTTTTCGCGAACTCTTTTTTCATTTTACGCATACCTATATTATCCCTGAATCTGTGAGATAACTGCTGTGAATTTCTGCAATCAATTGGGCTGCAAAGGCTTGGAAAAAACACGCAAAAGACCCAGGGGTATTCCTTGGTTTTTTCCAAACCCTTTCGCTCCAATGCCTTGCAGATCTTCTTTGCATTTATCTCACGGATTCAGGTTATCGAATAAAACAACAGAATGGCACAGGATTTGATTTTTTGTTAGCGGAAAACGGCGGTGGTTGTTGTTTTTTTGTGGCGTGTCAGGGTTGGAGGCGTTCGATTTTCCATTCGGTGAGGGGGGAGGTCCTGGAGTATTCGAAGCGGTCGTGGATGCGGTTTTCGCCGCCTTGCCAGAACTCGACGGTTTGCGGGATGACGCGGAACCCGCCCCACCAATCGGGTTTTGGCACTTCGCCGTTGGAAAAATTTTTCATCAAGGAGCGGAATTTTTCTTCGAGGAGGCGGCGGGAAGAGATGGTTTTGCTTTGTTCGGAAACCCATGCGCCGATGCGGCTGCCCAAAGGTCGGCTGAGGAAATAGGCGAGGGATTCGCCGGCGCTGATTTTTTCTACCTTGCCGGAAATGGAAACTTGGCGTTCGAGGGCGAGCCATGGGAAGAGGAGCGCGGCGTGTGGGTTCTCCGCGATTTGGGAGGCTTTTCTGCTGCCGTAGCCGGTGAAAAAAACGAAGCCGCGTTCGTCGTAAGCCTTTAATAGGACGGTTCTTGCCGTGACGAAGCCACGGGAGTCCGCCGTGGCGAGAGTCATAGCATTCGGCTCTAGGAGTGCGGCCTTTCTGGCTTCTTCGAACCACTTGCGAAACATGGCGACCGGGTCGGGGAGGAGGTCTTCGCGGTGCAGGCACGCCGAGGTGTATTCCTTGCGCAATGCGAACACCTCCTCGGAAATTTCGCGGTTTTCCACATTTTTATCGACTTTGTTTTCCATATTTAGAAACTACAGGCTTTCAATCTTACCCACAATTTCGTGAATACAGCAAACCATCCTGAACAGACAGAGGCGAAAGCCGAGAAAAAAGCAACCCGCCAATTCCATAGCATTGACGGAAACGAGGCCGCCGCACTGGTGGCTTATCAGATGAGCGAGAGCATCGCCATTTACCCGATCACCCCCTCGACTCCGATGGGAGAACTCGCCGACGAATGGGCGGCCAAAGGGAAGAAAAATCTCGACGGGGTCGTCCCTTCGATCACGCAGATGCAATCGGAAGCGGGTGTCGCGGGGACGCTGCACGGGATGTTGCAGACGGGGGCGTTTGCCACGACCTTTACCGCGTCGCAGGGTTTGCTGCTGATGATTCCGATTTTGTATAAGCTTGCCGGACAACTGATTCCGTGTTGTATGCATGTCACGGCCCGGACGGTGGCGACGCACGCGCTTTCGATTTTTGGGGATCATTCGGACATCATGGCCATCCGCCAGACGGGGGTCGCTTTGCTGGGTTCCACCAATGTGCAGGAAGCGCACGACATGGCGGCGATCGCCCATGCTGCCACGCTGCGCACGAGGGTTCCGTTCGTTCATTTCTTCGACGGGTTCCGCACCTCGCACGAAATCAACGATGTGGAGTTGATCCCGGACGATGTGTTGCGCGCATTGATTCGTGCGGACAAGGCGGACGAACATGTCGCTCGCGGGTTGAGCCCCGAGCATCCTGTCATCCGCGGGACGGCGCAAAACCCGGACGCGTTTTTCCAAGCGCGGGAAGCGGCGAACTCGTTTTACGATGTGACTCCTGGAATCGTGCAAGAAACCATGGACCAGTTTGCCGCGCTCACGGGTCGCCAGTATCATATTTGTGAATACTACGGGGCGGCTGACGCGGAATCGGTCATCGTCATCATGGGTTCTGGGGCGGAAACCGTCCGCGAAACGATCAAGGCGCTGACTGCTTCGGGAGAAAAAGTGGGGGTCGTCCTCGTGCGGTTGTATCGCCCGTTCGATGCCCGATTTTTTGCGAAGGTGTTGCCTGCGAGCACGAAGAAAATTGCGGTGCTGGATCGGACGAAAGAGCCGGGGGCGGTTGGGGAGCCGTTGTATCAGGATGTGATTGCGGCACTTACGGAATCTCGCGAAGGGGCGATGCCGGAAGTGTTTGGCGGTCGTTTCGGGTTGGGTTCCAAAGAGTTCACTCCCGCGATGGTGCGCGGGGTTTTTGCGGAAATCGCGAAGCCAGCACCGCGCCGCCATTTCACCGTCGGGATTTGCGACGATGTGACAAACCTTTCCGTCGATTACGATGCTACTTGGCAAGTCGAGTTGCACGGGGTCACGCAAGCCTTGTTTTTTGGGTTGGGTTCGGATGGGACGGTTGGCGCGAACAAAAACACCATCAAAATCATCAGCGAAGAAACGGGGAGCAACGCCCAGGCGTATTTCGTTTACGATTCCAAAAAATCCGGGGGCATCACGATTTCCCATTTGCGTTTCGGCAAAGAGCCGATCCGCGCCCCGTATCTTATCAACCACGCGAATTTCACGGCGTGCCACCAGTGGCATCTGCTTTCGCAATACGATGTGTTGGAAACCGCCAAGCCCGGCAGCACTTTCTTGCTCAACAGCCCGCATTCAGCGGAAGCGGTCTGGGATCACCTAGACAAAGACATCCAGCAAGCCATCGTTTCCAAAGGGTTGAAGTTTTATGTGATTGATGCCTACAAGGTTGCCCGCGAAGCGGGGATGGGAGGGCGCATCAACACGATCATGCAGGTGTGCTTCTTCGCGCTTTCCGGGATTTTGCCCGTGGATGAAGCCATCGGGGCGATCAAACGCGCGATTACGAAGACTTACGGGAAGAAGGGGAAAGAAGTGGTTGAACGCAACCATTCCGCGGTGGATCAGACTTTGGCGGGGTTGCAGGAAGTGGCTGTCCCAAAAGAAGTTACTTCGCAAATCGCCCGTTTGCCCGTGGTTCCCGACGCCGCGCCGGATTTTGTCCGCTCCGTGGAAGGCGTGCTTTTGGCAGGTCGTGGGGACTGGTTGCCCGTGAGTGCGTTCCCGCCCGATGGCACATGGCCGACGGCGACGAGCAAATGGGAGAAACGGAATTTGGCGCAAGAGATTCCCGCTTGGGACTCTTCGATTTGCATCCAGTGCAACAAGTGCGCGCTGGTGTGCCCGCACGCCGCGATTCGTTCCAAACATTACGCGGAAGAAGCTTTGGCAGGTGCGCCAGAAACTTTCCTTTCGGCGGCTTTCCGTTCGCCGGAAGTCAAAGGCCACCGTTTCACCATCCAGGTGGCTGCGGAGGATTGCACGGGCTGTATGCTTTGCATCAATGTTTGCCCCGCCAAAGACAAGTCGAATCCCAAGCACAAGGCGCTCAATGTTGTTTCGCAACAGGAACGCCGCGAGCAGGAGAAGGTGAACTTCGACTTTTTCCTCAAATTGCCCGAGCCAGACCGTTTGCGTCTCAAGACGGACACCGTCAAGGACTCGCAGTTCATGGAACCGCTTTTCGAGTTTTCGGGCGCGTGCGTGGGTTGCGGCGAAACTCCTTACATCAAGCTGATGAGCCAGTTGTATGGGGATCGCGCCGTTATCGCCAATGCGACGGGGTGCTCTTCGATTTACGGCGGGAATCTTCCGACTACGCCTTATGCGACCAACCGCGACGGGCGTGGTCCAGCGTGGGCGAACTCGCTCTTTGAAGACAATGCGGAGTTCGGTCTCGGCTTGCGAGTCGGTTTGGATCGCAAACGGGAACTCGCCCAGCACTTGCTAAAAGTCTTGGCCGGGACGCTCGGCGATTCCTTCGTCCAAGAACTGATCGAAGCACCGCAGGTGACAGAAACGGAAATCGCGGCGCAACGCGAGCGGGTCGCTGCTTTGAAAGCGAAGTTGGCGGGTGCGCAACAGCGTGAGGCGCAAGAGCTTTTGACTCTCGCGGATTACCTCGTGGAAAAAGTCGTCTGGGTTATCGGCGGCGATGGATGGGCTTACGACATCGGTTTTGGCGGGCTCGACCATGTGCTTTCGATGGGGGCGAACATCAACATCCTCGTCTTGGATACCGAAGTGTATTCCAACACCGGCGGGCAAGCGTCGAAATCCACCCAGCTTGGCGCAGTCGCAAAATTTGCGGCGAACGGCAAAGGGCGGCGCAAAAAAGACTTGGGTCTGATTGCAATCAATTACGGCGATGTGTATGTGGCGCGGGTGGCATTCGGAGCGAAAGATTCGCAGACGGTCAAAGCGTTCCACGATGCGGCGGCGTATCCCGGCACTTCGCTGATCATCGCTTACAGCCATTGCATCGCGCACGGCTACAACCTCGCGTCCGGTTTGGAACAGCAAAAACTTGCCGTCGAAAGCGGATACTGGCCGATTTACCGGCACGACCCGCGCCGCAGGGAGCAAGGCGACAACCCGTTCCAACTCGACTGCGCTGCTCCGAAAATTCCTGTTTCCCGTTTTACGGAAAACGAAGTCCGCTACCGCTTGCTCGGGGCAATCGCCCCCGATAGAGCGCGCGAACTCGGCGCCATGGCGCAACAGCAAGCAGACGAAACCTTCAAGTTCTACCAAGAACTCGCGGCTTCTGCGGCAAACAACGCAAAATAATAACTCACAATGACACCTGACCTTACAACAAATTATTTGGGGATTCAGTTCTCGTCGCCGTTTCTCATCGGGGCATCCCCGCTGGTTGACACGATCGATAAGGTGTTGCGTCTGGAAGATGCCGGGGTTTCCGGCATCGTGATGCACTCCTTGTTCGAGGAGCAACTCACCCGAGATGCGATGGCGACCATCGCGCAACTGGAAAACCCTTCGGAGTCCAACCCCGAAGCCTTGTCCTATTTTCCCGATGTTTCGGATTACTCGCTGGGTGTCGAAGAATATTTGGCGCAAATCGCCAGCGTGAAAGAACGCACAGGGCTTCCCGTTATCGCCTCTTTGAACGGGCGGACGGTTGGTGGATGGATGGAATACGCCAAGGAAATGGAAAGTGCCGGCGCGGATGCGTTGGAGTTGAATGTGTATGATGTGCCGACTGACCCTACGGAAACGGGGGCAGAAATCGAAGCCCGGTTGGTGCAAATCGTGCGGGCAGTGCGGGAGAGCATCCGTATCCCGTTGGCGATCAAGCTCGCGCCGTTCTACACATCGCTTCCAAACATCGTCAAACAACTCGAAGAAGCGGGGGCGAACGGGGTGGTGCTGTTCAACCGATTTTACCAGCCCGATTTGAATATCGAAGAGCTGGAAGTCGAGCCGCGCATTTACTTGTCCACTTCTAACGAGCTGTTGCTCCGTTTGCGGTGGATGGCGATTTTGCACGGTCGTTGCCAGCTTTCTCTCGGGTTGAGCGGTGGCATCCACCATGTCCAAGATGCGGTCAAAGCAATCATGGCTGGCGCGGATGTCCTGCAAGTGGTCTCCTTGATTTTGCGTCAAGGCACCGGGGCGATGACCTCGCTGATGGAAGGCTTCAAGAACTGGATGGAGGAGCACGAATACGAAAACATCGCGCAGATGCGCGGCTGTTTGAGTTCGAAGACCAGCCCGAACCCGGCTGAATTTGAGCGGGCGAACTACCTCCGCATCCTGCACCTCTGGAAAAACTGACGGCTTTTGCTTTTGGCGGAAAGACGCGGCTTCCCGTTTCTTTCCGCCGAAGTTTTATTTTTTGCGGGTCGCAGAGCCCGTAATTTTTTTCACAAATTGCGCACTCCTGTTCTCCAAGAACGCTGCGCAAAAACGCAACACTTAATTATTTTTTTGAAATGAGCAACAAACAGGCATCCGAATCATCGGAAAGAAAAATCGTGATGGCAGACCCTACGGCATTGGGCGTATTTGGGTTGGCCATGGTAACTTTAGTGGCAGGTTCGCAAAAAATCGGTTGGACGACCGGTGTTAGCTCGGTGATCCCGTGGGCGTTGCTCTTGGGTTCGGCTGCGCAACTCTGGGCATCGAACATCGATTTCAAACGCAACAACTACTTCGGGGCGACCGTCTTGGGCGCATACGGGCTTTTTTGGGCGGCGGTTGCCATGCACTGGCTGTTCGCTGCCGGAATCGTTGATATCCCCGATGCGGCAAAAATCGATAACCGGCATTTGGCTTTTGCCTGTTTGGGTTACACGGTTTTTTCTTTTTTCATCATGATTGCCTCTTTTGAAACAAACAAAGTCTTTGCGGCGATTTTGGTCTTGATCAATGTCCTTTTGGCGTCGCTTTCTTTGAGTTTGTTCGGAATCGCCGAAGGCACTTTCAAAATGGTCGCGGCAGTTTCCGAGCTTGCTATTTCGGTGTTAGGTTTTTATGCGGCTGGCGCATTGTTTTTGAACAGCTTTTTTGGCCGGGTCGTGATGCCGATGGGCGCGCCCTTTGGTTTCATCAAAAAAGCCCGATAGATGGGAATGGTTTGCTTGGATCCTTCTGGTGTCCAGTTTTAACAGGCTGGACATCAGCGGCTTGCGGGCAAAAAATTTTTGAACTCCGATGAAGAAAACAAAGGAAAGCCGAGGGCGGGCGGGATGGCTCGGCCTGGTGGTGGTGCTAGTCACTTGTGCATTCTCGCATTTTGCCTTGGCGCAAAAAGGCGAAGGTTTGAGTGCGGTCGCCGAAAAAAATTTTGGTGGGAAAGAGGGAGCTTTTGTTTTTATCGATGGGGCAAGCGGAAAAAAAACTGTTTTTAACGAAGGGGTTGCGGCGGAAAAGTTGCCGCCTTGTTCGTCCTTCAAAATTTGGAATTCGCTGTTCGGTCTGGAAGAAGGGGTGTTGAAATCTCCCGATGCGCCTTTTTATGTTTGGGATGGAGTCAAAAGAGGGTTAGACGACTGGAATCGTGATTTGACTTTAAAGCAAGCGTTCCAGGTTTCTTGCGTTCCTGCGTATCAGGGTTTGGCGCGGGAAATCGGCGAAGAAAAAATGCGGGCTTGGGTGAAAAAAATCGGGTATGGGGACGGGGATACGGCGGCAGGAATCGATGTGTTTTGGTTGCCCGCAGAAGGGAGAAAAACGATTTTGATTTCTGCCGAAGAGCAGGCGGAATTGCTCCGGCGTCTCGTTTCGGGGGAAATGCCATTTTCCGAAAAAACCGTGCAAGAGTTGCGAGAAATCATGCGGGTAAAAACGACGGACAAGGGGGAACTTTTTGGCAAAACCGGGTCTGGTGCCGGGGCGGACGGGACCTATCGTTTGGGGTGGTTTGTGGGTTTTGTCCAGAGTGGTGGGAGCGTTCACCCGTTTGCTTGCGTTGTTCGTGGGGAAGGTCTCATGGGGAAAGATGCCAGAGCGATCGTAGAAAGCATTTTTGCGGACAACGGTCAGGATGTCTGAGCATAGCTCCAACGGAGCGTTTCGATACCAGCATAGCCCG
>DYNR01000396.1 GCA_020720945.1 Chthoniobacter flavus
TTCAGGGAAACGAAAACCCGCAACCTATGCTTGCGCACGCATAGGAAAAGCTCATCGCAGAAAATGATGATGCCACCAGCAGTCACAATTACCAGCCTGACCCCCTTCTCTGTGAGATTTCCATTGTCCCTCGCCCCGTCGGCGTTTATGTTCGATAGGGAGGAGGGGTAGTTTCCCTGAATTCCCGTGAGAGTTTGCGCTTTTTTCATTTATTTTTTCGGTGTTTCCTTAGGGTGTTGGGGGGCGGAAGAGCAGCAGCATGGGTTGGTTTTTGAGCGGTGGATATGCGATACCTTTTTCCATTCGTATCGGCCTGCATATACCGGGAAGTGGGATATACCGGCAGAGATCAATGGGGAGAGAGGAGGGATCCCCGTAAATCCCAAGGCGACCAAGTGGGGGACAGCGGTGAATTTAGGGGATGCGTTGCGGCAGTTTGCTATTGATGAACCCTTTTGGCTTGTCATTGGGTATTGGGAGCAGAGGGGGAGCAATAAAGAGTTTGTGCGTATTTTGGCCAAGAGGGTGGAGGTGGAAGAGTGGCGGCGGCTTTGGGGGGAAATACGGAGAGAAGATTTGGAGCGGCTTGATAGGGTAATCAAGGATCGGGAATTGGGGTATGAGGAAGTCCGGAAAAAAGCGAAGGCAATGAAGGCGGAGATGCCCTTTGCGGGAGCGATCATGCAGGTCAATCCAAAGATCGATACCGGGAAGCAGCGGAGGTTGCAGTGCAGTTTGCGGTTTATCGATTTATTTCGTTGGGCGGGAGAAGATGTGGGAGAAGATGTGGGAGAGGGAGTGGGTGGGGCGAGGCTTTGGGGGGAGAAGTTTCCCAATCCGGTTCCATCGGCATCTCGTTCTGTCAAAAAGTAGCGAGGCGGAGGGGAAGAATTGCAGGATGGGGAGGGGGAAAGATGGAAGGGGAAGGATGAAAGATGAAAGATGAAGGGGGGATGGAACCTCAGAGGCGCAGAGATGAGGAAGAAGAAATGGGGAGGAGCTAACAGTCTAATAGCCTCTCCCCCTATTTCGGGGATTCTGAATGCTGAATACGGACTCATGAATACGGCTTTCTGTTTGGGAGTTTTTTCGGTGATTTGTAACTTGTTGATGGAGAATGGATTGCGATGCGGTGGCGAAAAAGTGGATTTTCCGGAATGTTTTTCTTGCAAAATGGTCGGGGGTTGGTAATGATCGGGGGTTCAACCGAAAATTTAGAATTATGGGATACGCAGTGATACAAACCGGAGGCAAACAATACCGAGTAAAAGACGGAGATGTGCTTGAAGTCGAAAAGCTGGATTTAGAAGCGGGAGCGAAGACCGTTTTTAACGAGGTTTTGCTAGTGGGCGAAGGCGATAGCGTCAAGATTGGAACTCCTTATGTTGCAGGGGCTTCCGTAGAGGTGGAAGTTTTGGAGCAGACCAAGGCCGACAAGGTTGTTGCGTTTAAGTTCAAGAGGCGCAAAGGTTATCACCGCACGGTGGGTCACCGCCAGAAGTTGACCCGCATCCGCGTTGTTTCCGTCGCGGCTTGATTCGGGGGAGGCAATCATTTTTTGCGGGGTTGCCTGTTTTCTTTTCGAGAAGGTGGGTTCCCGTATTTGTAAGAACAATTAACTTTTAACTAGCAATGGCACATAAAAAAGGACAAGGAAGCGTAAAGAACGGGCGCGATAGCGTCAGCAAGCGTTTGGGCGTCAAGAAGTTTGGTGGAGAAACCGTGATTCCCGGCAACATTATTTTGCGGCAGCGCGGGACGAAATGGCTTCCCGGCAAGAATGTCGGACTCGGCAGGGATTACACGATTTTTTCTCTTATCGAGGGGAATGTGAAGTTTGATCTCGGCGGTCGCCGCGTAAATGTCGAACCGAAAGTGGTTGCCCAAAACTGATTTCGGCGAGGCAGTAGAGTTTTTATTTAACCGAAGAGAGGTGCTCCCGTTTTTGCGGGCGCACCTTTTCTTTTTTTA
>DYNR01000121.1 GCA_020720945.1 Chthoniobacter flavus
TTTCCGCGCTTGCGCACTGCGAAAAAAATTTGGCGCGGACCGGGAATTTCCCGATGCCGCGCCAAAAAGGTTTGTTTTAGCGTCGCCCGCCCGCGCGGGTTAGCTCCACTGGATGTTGCGCATCGACCCCGTTTCCAAAAATTGGCGGTGGAAGATAAACGCGTCCTTCAGCGTCCCGGGAGTGTGCCCGCTTTTGGTTTCGTTGCAGAAACGCATGAGGTCGTCCCGGTAGTCGGGGTGCGCGCAATTTTCGATGACGATGCGGCTGCGCTCGTGCGGGTCTTTGCCGCGCAAATCTGCGACACCTTGTTCTGTGACAATGATTTGCACCGAATGTTCCGTGTGGTCGATGTGGCTGCAAAGCGGCACGATCGCGCTGATTTTCCCGTCTTTTGCCGTGCTGGGGCAAGCGAAAATCGAGATGAATGCGCTGCGGGTAAAATCGCTGGAACCACCGATTCCGTTCATGAGGTTTTTGCCCATGATGTGGGTGGAATTGATGTTGCCAGAGATGTCCGCTTCGATGGCCGTATTGATGGTGATGCAGCCGAGGCGGCGAATGACTTCCGGGTTGTTGCTGATCGCCTGCGGGCGCAAGACGAAGTGTTCGCGGAAGAAGTCGAGGTTCGCGTAAAGCTCGGACATCGGACCGTTGCTGAGCGTGAGCGAAGTCCCGCTGGCGAAGGTGATTTTTCCGGATTTGATCAGCTCGACGACCGAGTCTTGGAGCACTTCGGAATACATCGTGAAAGCGGGGATGTCCGGGTGTGTCCCGAGAGCGCCCAACAGGGCATTGGCGATGTTGCCAACCCCGCTCTGGATGGGAAGAAATTCTTTCGGGATACGGCCGATTTTGCATTCGCCTGCGATGAACTCCGCCACATTCTCGCCGATCTTGCCGATCATCTCGCCAAATTCCGTGAACGGGCTGCACTCGTCGGCCTGGTTGGTGCGGACGATTCCCACGATTTTTGAGGGATCCACTTTGACCACGGGAGAACCCGGGCGGTCTTTGACCGTGTAAATCGGGATTTCGCGGCGATAGGGGATTTCCGCTTGTTCGAAAATGTCGTGGCAGCCGTGGAGAGCTTCCGGATGATGCTCGTTTAGTTCGATGATGATTTTATCGGCGACGCGGCAAAAAGTCGGAGATGCGCCGACCGAAGTGCTGAGGGTGATTTCCCCGTCTGCCGTCACTTTGCACGCTTCGACGACCGCCCAGTTAAAATGCCCGAGGAAGCCGTAGCGGACATACTGCGGGAGCTGGGAAAGGTGCATATCGAAAAACTTCGTTTGCCCGGAGTTGATCTGCTCGCGCAAGAACTTGTTGCTCTGGTAAGGCGTCCTCCAAAGCACGGCGTTTGCCCGGGCCAGCGCCCCGTCGCAAGAGTCGCCCGTGGAAGCACCTGTAACGACGCCGACCTTGAATGGACGCCCTTCTTTGTGCTCGGCTTCCGCCTTGGCCGCGATGGCTTTCGGGACTGCTTTGGCAGCTCCCGCAGGAGTGAATCCGCTAAAGCCGATGGTCTGCCCGTTTTGGATCATGGCTGCTGCTTCGTCAGCCGACAATTCTGGAAATGGTAGTTTCATGAGAGGCCTCTTTCATGGGGTAAAATGCCGCCGTTTGACAATCAAAATGTGATTTTCCCGGCGATTGTTTCCGGCAAACCGCGTTCCGCTTTCCGCTGTTTTTTCGTTCTTCGCTATCGACTTGCCCTAAAAAAACGGGCAAGAATCGCTCCCATGCAAAAAATCGCTATCGTCGGGCGGCCGAATGTCGGGAAATCCGCACTATTCAACCGCCTGGCAGGAAAAAAAATTTCGATCGTCCACGACCAGCCTGGGGTGACCCGCGACCGGCTTTCCGCCGTTTGCAAATTGGCGAGCAAACCTTTTGAAATCATTGACACCGGCGGCATCGGTTACGAGCCGGATCCGGATTTTTCCGCACAAACCCACCTCGCCGCAGATGCCGCTATGGCGACCGCCGATGTTTTGCTCCTCGTCGTGGACGGACTGGCCGGCAGGACTCCCCTGGACGAAGAACTCGCTTCCATCCTACGCGCAGCATCCAAGCCCATCCTGTTGGTAATCAACAAAATCGACGAAAGAGTTCACGACAATCTCACCGCAGATTTTTCTCGTTTGGGCTTCCCGGACCAATGCGCCGTAAGTGCGGCCCACGGGAGAGGGGTGGACGATTTGATCGAGCGCATCGAAGAACTCCTGCCCGAAGAATCTGAAACCGAAGAGGCGAAGCAGGAAAAACGACCCGCACGCATCGCCATCATCGGCCGCCCGAATGTCGGCAAGTCCTCGCTGACAAATGCGATCCTTGGCGACAAACGCACAATCGTAAGCGAAATAGCCGGGACCACCCGCGATGCCGTGGACATCGCCTACCAGTTCGGCGGGCAGGATTATGTCCTCTGCGATACCGCCGGGATGCGGCACCGCTCCCGCCACGACACCTCCGTGGAAGTTTTCAGCGTGATGCGCTCGGAAAAAGCCTTGAAGGGCGCAGACTTATGTCTCCTCTTGGTGGATGCAACGCAAGGTGTCACCGCGCAAGAAAAGCGGATTGCAAAGCTGGTGCAAGAAGCGGGCAAGGGCGTGCTCATCGTCCTGAACAAATGGGATTTGGCGGAAAAAAAAGGCTCGGGGCGCGAGTCTCTCGAACACCACATCAACGCCGTCCAATCCGAGTTGTTTTTCTTGCGCTATGCGATGGTCGTCGCCCTTTCCGCAAAAACGGGAGAGAATGTCACCCGCCTGTTTTCCGCCGTCGAGAAAATGCGCCAGCACGCGACGCGACGGATGGGAACGGGGGAACTCAACCGGTATTTGTCGAAATGTATGGAGGGATACCCCCCTCCGATGCGCGGCAGGAGACGCCTGAAACTGCTTTACGCAACCCAGGTGGAATCTTCCCGACCCGGTCCCTTCTCCCCTCCCGAAGTCGTCCTTTTTGTCAACGATCCAAAGTTGTTAGTCCCTGCCTACGAAGAATTTCTGATCCGCAGAATCCGGGAAAAATGGGAGTATCCGGGGCTTCCGATCCGCTTGCGTCTCCGCGGGCGAAAGCCCGGAGAAAGCTGACCTCCCGTTTTTTCTGAACTGCTCCTTCTTTCGGGGCGCACCGAAAAAAGAAACCGAAAAATCACCGGTGGCGCACTGCCGCCAATGCGCCAGGGAAACGCCGTCCGATTTCCGAAAGGAAGGAGTATTCGTCCCCGATCCCGGTTTCTTTGCCGGCACGGAGCGTCACTTCCTCTTCGCCCGAAAAAACAAAGCAAAGGTTGAGGGGGCGTTTGCCCTTGTGCTTGCGGGCGATTTTTTTCAGCTCCACCAAATCCTCTCCCGCTATTTTTTCTGCCGCGAGCCTCAGTCTCACGGGCTTGCTGCTCGGCTTCTTTTTCAGCGGCGTGACGGAATTGATACTCACCCGCATAGACTCTTCGTTCCGAATCACTTTCGCGCTGACCGCGATGGCCGAACCCGCTTTAAGCAACTCGTCTGGATTTTCCAAATTTTTCAAAGTGTCCGACCACACCGTCGCTTCGACGGAACCCGAAAAATCTTCCAGCACAATGACAAAGAAAGGGCGGTTGTCCTTTTTGCTGAATTTTTTTTCCGAGCTGAGGACCATCCCGCCAAGCTTGAGCGTCTGCGGGTTTTCTATCTCGGCGAGATCGCATATTTTGCTCATCTTCTCGGATTCCAAAGAACCGGCGTAATCGTTCAACGGATGCCCCGTCACATAGAAGCCAAGCAACTCTTTCTCGTAAGCGAGCATTTCCGAAGACGGCCACGGGGGGACTTCTTCGGCGGTGTTGACGGATACCGGCGCGCAATCGCTCATGTCGAAAAGCGACATCTGCCCGCTTTGGCGATCCCTTTGCACCTGCGCGGCATCCCCCAACGCCCTTTCGATCTCCGAGAAAATCTGCGCCCTCGAAAAACCAAAGCAATCAAACGCCCCGCACTTCACCAAACTTTCCGCGGTCTTCCGGTTTATCGACCTCGAATCCAAGCGCTTACAAAAATCTGCCAGCGAAGAAAAAGCCCCCCCTTTTTTTCTTTCCTCGATCGCGGAAGCCATGGCTTCTGAACCCACATTTTTGATTGCCGCCAAGCCGAAACGGATCGCGGGGCGCCCGCCGGAAACGCACGGCGTGAACTTCAATCCGCTCTCGTTCACATCCGGCGGCAAAACTAAAATCCCCATCCGCTGGCACTCGGCGATCAGCCCGGAAAGCTTTTCGGTTTTGTCGAAATCGCTACTCATCAAACCCGCCATAAACTCCACGGGATAATGGGCTTTCAGCCACGCCGTCTGATACGAAACCAAACCGTATGCCGCGCTGTGACTCTTGTTGAAACCGTATTCTGCAAACTTCGCGATAAAGTCGAAAATCGCATTCGCCTGCTCGGCGGGAATCCCGTTTGTCTTCTCGCACCCCGCGACAAAAGTGAGGCGCTCTTCGTCCATCTTCTTCTTGTCTTTTTTCCCCATCGCGCGGCGCAGCAAGTCGGCCTGCCCCAGCGAATACCCCGCCAACACATTGGCCGCCCTCTGCACCTGCTCCTGATAAACGATGATGCCGTAAGTGTCGGCGCAAACTTTTTCCAGCAAGGGATGGGCGTAAAACACTTTTTGCTGCCCCTTTTTACGCGCGATGTAATCGGAGATAAACTGCATGGGCCCCGGTCGGTATAACGCCAAAATCGCGATGATGTCGTCGATGCTCCGCACATCGAAACGGCGGCAACAACTCGTGATTCCCCCGCCTTCCACCTGAAACACCCCGACGGTTTCCCCACGGTTCAAAATGTCAAAGGCCGCCTGGTCATCGAGCGGAATGTTTTCGATCCGAAACCCCGGTTCCTTCTCCCGCAAAAAACGCATCGCGTCTTCCATCACGGTGAGCGTTTTCAACCCGAGAAAATCCATTTTCAACATCCCTAGCGCCTCGAGCGCCTTCTGCTCGTATTGCGTCACCACCTCGCCTTCCTTCCCCCGGCAAAGCGGAATGTAATCGTCCAAATCCCTGTCTCCGATGACAACGCCGGCGGCATGGATCCCCGTGTTCCGGCAAAGCCCTTCCACCAGCAACGCGTCGCGCCAAAGCTCCGAGGTCTCGGAATTTTTTTCGATTTCTTCCCGGAGTTCGGGACTTTTTTCGTAAGCCTTCGAGAGAGAAATGTTCAGCTCCGGCGGAATCAGCTTGGCCAGTTGGTCGCGGTAGCTATAGCTCATCCCCATCACTCTCCCGACATCCTTGATCGCGCTCTTTGTCGCAAATGTCCCGAAAGTCACAATCTGGGAAACCGCCCGTTGCCCGTATTTCCCGCGGACATAGTCGATCACTTTTTCCCTTCCCTCCGGGCAAAAATCCACATCGATATCAGGGGGGGTAATGCGGTCCGGGTTCAAAAACCGCTCGAAAATCAACCCGTATTGTAAAGGGTCTAAGTCCGTGATTTCCAACACATAAGCGATCAGGGAACCCGCCGCCGAACCGCGTCCCGGACCGACGGGAATCCCGTTGGTTTTCGCGTAGTGGATGAAATCCCAAACAATCAGGAAATAGCTCAAAAACCCCGTTTTCAAAATGACGGAAAGCTCGTAATCGAGCCGTTTTTTCAATTCCACATCCTCGTGCGCCCGTTGCCCGTAGCGTTTTTCCAACCCCTCGTTGCAAAGCTGCGTCAGATATTCTTCCACGGTTTTCCCTGCCGGCGGCTCGTATTCGGGATACTTGTTTTTCCCGAACTCGATTTTCATCTTGCACCGCCCGGCGATTTTCACCGTGTTTTCTACTGCTCCAGGGAAACCGGAAAACAGTGCGCGCATCTCTTCGGCGCTTTTGAAATACATCTCCGGCGAGTGGTGCTGCCGTTTTGGGTCTAGCAGCATCACCCCCGAGTCGATGCACCCCAAAATGTCGTGGACCCCGTGGTGCGCGCGCTCCAAAAAATGGACATCATTTGCGGCGACAAGCCCGACTCCCAGCTCTCCGGCGATTTTTGCCAAAATCGGGTTGCTGCGTTTTTGCGTATCCAACCCGTGGTCGTGGATCTCGATGAAATAATTTTCGCGCCCGTAAATATCGCAGTAAGTGCGCGCCTTTTCCAACGCTTCGGCCTCCTTGCCTTCGACCACCAAACTGGCGACTTCTCCCCGCAAGCACCCGCTCAACGCGATCAACCCCTTGCTCCTTTTTGCCAGCAAATCCAGATCGACCCTCGGCTTGCCATAAAACCCATCGATGTTTGCCGCGCTGACGATCTTGATCAAATTGCTGTAACCCTCATCGGTTTCGCACAGCAAAGTCAGATGATACAGCAAATCTTTCGTCCCCACCTTTTGCTCGAGCATCGAACCCGGAGTCACATAGACTTCGCACCCCACAATCGGGTGGATGCCTGCATCTTTGGCCTCTTTCACAAACTCTATGGCCCCGTGCAAATTCCCGTGGTCCGTGATTGCCACCGCCGACATCCCGAACTCCTGGGCTTTTTTCATCAAATCCTTGATGCGGATCGTGCTGTCGAGCATCGAATACTCGGTGTGCAAATGCAAATGGACAAACGATAAATCAGACATGACTCAGAACCTCAACAAGTTACCTGCCCTCAAAAAAACGGGAGGGGAAGCCCTCGCCCCCTTCTTTTTTCCCGCAAAAAATCACCGGGGGACGATTCGGATTACGCTCCCGTTCCCTTGTGCAAAACCGCCTGCAACTTTTCGTCCAACTCTTTCGGGAACGAAGTCTGCAAAACCGTCCCCTCAAATTTCGACAAATGTTCGAGCACCTTGTCCGTCGTCGCCTTGCGGACCAAAACGAAAAACGCCGCTTTCCCGTCATCCAAACCGGCACTGAGTTGCTTCATCATGTTGTCGTCCAAGCCGTAATCGGAAATCGAACCCGAAAGCGCGCCGAACCCAGCGCCGAAAACCCCCACTAAAATCGGCAAGAGAGGCCCCCCGAACGGAATGGAAAAAATAAGCCCGATCAACACTCCCCAAAATGCGCCAGACAAAGCACCTGCCGCCGCCAGATTCACCGTCTGGTCCAGTTTCACATGCCCTTTGGCATCTTTGTAAGCAATCACGCAATCTTCCATTTCCACCAGATGCTCTTTCTGCATGGCGAGGAACTCTTCACGGATTTCTTGGGCTTTTTCTCTCGAAGGAACAACGATAGCAACTAAATCACTCATAACTACCCCAAACCTAATCGGAAAAACGAGGCCTGTCGAGATTCTAATCCTCGCGTGATTTTAAAACACGGAGAGCGAAGTCGCTTCGGGCACGCTTAAAATGCC
>DYNR01000397.1 GCA_020720945.1 Chthoniobacter flavus
CCGCTCTCCGCAGGCCGATCTCGCGTTTCCCTTCCAGCTTTTTTCCCTTTTCCCAAACCACGAAGAACCTCACAATATTTTTGTGCCCCTGCAAAAAGAGACTCTCGACAAAACGACTCCATTCTGCCAAGGTCGCAACAAAACAACCCCGCACTCCCTTTTAACATTTACAATAGAACCAAGAATCCCCATGCCACGATATTCTTATGTTGCCCTAGATGCCCGCGGTCAAGAATCCGCAGGAGTGATCGAAACTCCAACGCAAAACGATGCAATTACCCAACTTAGGCAAAATGGGTTGTTTCCGAAAAGCATTGTCGAAGAGTCCAAAGCACCCAAACCGAAAACACCAAAAAGCTCGGGGAAAACGCCCGTCGCGGAAGCCGCAAAACCGAAAAAATCTTTCACCCTTTTCCAGCGGACGACGATCAAGGGAAAGACTTTGATGATTTTTACGCGCCAGCTCGCAACGCTGATCGACGCGGGTTTGCCTCTTTTACGGGGGTTGACCGTCCTCTCGAAACAGGAACCGGACCCGGTGCTAAAACGGGTGATCATCAATCTGGCAGAATCCGTGCAGGGAGGTAGCACCTTTTCGGAAAGCTTGAATGCGCACCCAAAAATCTTCAACAAGCTCTTCGTGAACATGGTGAAGGCCGGTGAACTGGGCGGTGTTTTGGAACTGGTTCTACTGCGTTTGGCGGAATTCCAAGAAAAAGCGCAAAAGATTAAAAACAAGGTAGTTGCGGCGATGTTTTACCCGATTATCGTGCTCGTGATCGCCATCGCCATCATGGCGTTTTTGCTCGTTTTTATCGTCCCGAAATTCGAGGCGATTTTTGCGGATATGCTTGGCGGGCGCCCGTTGCCGGCACTCACATCGTTCGTCATTTCCATAAGCAATGTGGTGAAGGATAACATCTTCCTGATTATCGGCGCAGGGATCGCCGCTGTCGTCGCCTTCAAGTTTGTCCAACGCCAACCCAAGGGGCAGGAAGCGATCGACGGAATCATGCTCAAAGCCCCGCTTTTTGGCGACCTGACCCGGAAAAGCGCGATTTCCCGTTTTAGCAGGACTCTCGGGACTCTCGTCACCAGCGGTGTCCCCATCCTCCAGGCGCTCAATATCACCCGCGAAACAGCGGGCAATGTCGTTATATCGCAAGCAATTACAAAAGTTCACGACGCGGTAAAAGAAGGGGAATCCGTCGTGGCTCCCCTCGATGCCAGCGGTGTATTCCCCCCCATGGTCATCAGCATGATCGATGTCGGCGAAGAAACTGGGCAATTGCCGCAAATGCTCTTGAAAGTCGCGGAAGTCTATGATGATGAAGTAGATAATGCGGTCGAGGGACTGACTTCTCTGCTCGAACCTATCATGATCGTATTCCTCGCCGTCGTGGTCGGAACCATCGTCATCGCCCTCTTCATGCCCCTCATCAGCATCATTTCGGGAATGCAGCAGTAAAACTATGAAACCTCAACAAAACAAAGGCTTTACGCTGATCGAATTGCTGGTCGTCATCGGCATCATCGCAATTTTGGCGGCACTAGTTCTCCAAACGGCTGGATATGTTCAAAAGAAAGCGGCAACATCAAAAGCCGAAGCGGAAATCGCGGCGCTAGCCACCGCCATCGAAAACTACAAAGCCGATAACGGCGACTACCCGGAAGGATCGGCTGGCGACAACAGTGCGTTAGCCTCCGCGTTGATGCCTCCAAAAGGAAAAGTCTATTTCGAAATTCCCAAACGAATGATGAGCGGAAGCGGGGGAACCGTTAGCTTGATGGATCCCTTTGGCGAACCATACAACTATGTTTATCCAGGAGTTCAAAACGGAACAAATTTCTTTGATCTGTGGTCAACTTGCGGAGGCAGCGACGAAACCGCCTGGAAGAAAAATTGGTAAATCAACCGGCTCAAACCAGTCCAAACAACTAAACTGGCAA
>DYNR01000398.1 GCA_020720945.1 Chthoniobacter flavus
GACAACCGTAAAAAAAGAACTGGCAGAAATGTGAAACGCCTCAAAACAGCGGCAGAAGGAGTTGTCCGCTCGGAGGGCCAAACCCCCTCACGCCCAAACCGAGCAACCGCAACGGGCGGTTCACCAACCTCCCTTCGCGCAACAGGAAACAGGCGATGCGAAAAATCTCTTCGCGGCTCGCAACCCTTTCGCGGACACTGAGTTGGCGGCTCACCGTCCTGAAATCCCCGTAGCGGACTTTCACTTGCACGGTTTTTGCCGCAAGGTTTTCTTTGCCGAGTTTCGTCGCAATTTCTTCGGCGTGTTGCCGCAAGGTGGGAACCAGAATTTTTCTGTCGCAAGTGTCGCGCTGAAAAGTTTCTTCCGCGCTGATGCTCTGGATTTTGCCGTCGTAGTCCAACGGGCGCTCGTCTTCTCCGTGCGCGAACCGGAGAAGCGTTCCGGCAAACGAACCGACCAAGGAACGGAGGTCTCCCGAAAAATCCTGCAAGTCTCCGACAGTCCGGATGCCCGCCTGCAAAAGCGCGGCTTCCGTTGCTTTGCCCACCCCGTGAATCGTCGAAGCGGGCAGGGGGCGAAGGAAGGCCGCTTTCCCTTTTTCCTCGATCAAAAAAAGCCCGTCGGGTTTGCCGTGGTCGCTGGCGATTTTTGCCAGTAGCTTGTTGCTCCCGATGCCGATGCTCGCGGCAAGGTCACGCTGTTCTTTGATGGCGGTTTTGATTGCTTTGCCCAACGCCAAATAAGCCGAAGCATCTTCTGCGGAAAACTGTTGCGAAAAATCCACATACGCTTCATCGACAGAAACTTGCTCGACCGTTCCGCCAAAACCGCACAAAATCGACATGACGGCACGGGATTCCGTGCGGTAGGCATCCATCCTCGGACGCAGGAAGACTCCTTCCGGACAAAGGCGGTGCGCGGTGGAAGACGGCATCGCAGAACGGACACCGAATTTCCTGGCCTCGTAACTGGCGGCGCACACCACGCCGCGGTTGCTAGGAAGCGCGCCGACGATGACGGGACACCCCCGCAGCGAAGGGTTGTCCCGCTGTTCGACCGATGCAAAAAACGCATCCATGTCGATGTGAAAAATAGCGCGGTTCACGGCAGCGCAGACGGTTCTCCAAGCAATGATAGGACACGGCCCGGAGAACCAACTGGAAAAAAAACGGCGCACCCCGTGGCAGGGGGCGCGTTTTTTTTGAGGGTCAGGAGAGCGTGGCGAGTTTCGCTTGGATCGCGGCGAAATCAGGCAACTGTTTGGGGTCGTCGTTGACTTCCGCGTATTGCACGATGCCGGCTTTGTCCACGAGGAACGCCGAGCGTTTGGGCACGCCGCCCATGCCGAGCTCGAGCTGCGGCAAAAAGGAGTCGTAAGCCACTCCGTATTCGGTTGTTACAGCGTGTTCGTAATCGCTCAAAAGAGGGACGGTGATGCCCGATTTTTGCGCCCACGCCTCTTGTGCGAAAGGGTTGTCGCCGCTGATTCCATAGACGCACGCCTGCAAGCTCTGGTAGGCTTGGAGACCGTTGCTGATGTCGCACATTTCTTGGGTGCAAACACTGGTGAACGCCATCGGGAAGAAAAGCAAAAGCGTGTGGTTTTTCCCGAAGTTGTCGCTGAGGGTGACTTTTTTCGGCCCCTCCGCCGTCTTGGTTGAAAGGGTGAAGTCGGGGGCTTTGGAGCCTACGGAGATTGCCATAATGTATAAGTTTTGAGAAGAGGATTGCTGTTTGTTTTCCGGGAAGCCATGAGTCGCCCAGAACCTGCCGAGGAAGCAGGGCCGCGCAGGTTTCCCGCACGCAAACAAGCCATCCTCCAACAGGAAAGAAAACGGTATTTTTTGGCGGGAAAATAGTCAAGCACGCACGGGGAGAAAAATTGGCATCCCCCCGTGTTTCGGGTGCTGAACTATGTGAAATTTTTCCCTTTTCTCAAACC
>DYNR01000399.1 GCA_020720945.1 Chthoniobacter flavus
GCGAAGGGTTGAGTTCGCTTTTTCTGTTGCCTTTTGCCAGCAAAGTAGGAAACTGTATTTTCTGTCGATGAACCATCGTTGCCCTTTATGAAAAATCTTTCTGTTGCATTAAAACTCACGATTGCGTTTGGCGTAGTCACCCTCGTGTTGCTCGTTCTCAGCGTCATGAACTATTCGGGAATCAGCTACTTAGATCGTGCCATCGTGACAATTCGAGAAACCCGGATTCCCGATGCTTTTGCATTGGGGACACTGAACCGCACCAGGATGGAAATCCAGGCAGACACGATTCAGGTGCTCCACCTCAACCGCAAGGAATACCAACCCGAAGAATACAAAAAAGTGCTCCAAAACCGCCAAGCGTGCTGGAAAAAAATCGAAGAGGTTTATGGTATTTTTTGCAAAATCCCCCGGCTGACACCAAAGGGAAAAGAGTTGTTCGCAAACATCCAAAAAAATTATGAGCTTTGGCGTGCAGCGTATGTGGGGTTGGATGCGCTGATTCTCAAACTTTCGAAAGTCTCAGATCCTGTTGAACGGGAAAAACTTGCGGAGCAATACGAGGAAAGCGTGAACAAGATGATTCCCATTTCTGAAGATTTGGGAAAATACATGGATAAAATTTACGAGAACAACCACGGGAACACCGACAAAATGCTCGCAGAGGCGGATGCGGAATCCAATCGTTTGGTCACGATGAGTATTTTTGCACCGTTCGTCGGGATTGCGGTGAGCATTCTTTGCGCTTTCCTTATTACCCGCAGCATCTCCCGGCCCATCAACGAGGTCATGGGGGTGGTGAAAAGCGTTTCGGAGTTGGATTTGACCCATGCGTCCCGTCTCGATCAAAATGACGAAATCGGGCAATTGGCAAAGGCGATCAACCAGATGCGCGTGTTGCTTGCAACGATGGTGAAAGACATTGCAAGTGCCGCAAAACTCCTTGAAAACTCTTCGCACAAAATGACGCAAACTTCCCAGGATTTGTGGAAGAACTCCGAGGATTTGTCGGGGCGCGCCACCACGGTCGCATCGACCAGCGAACAGCTTTCTGCCAATATGCAAAACATTGCGGGCAACACGAACACCGTTTCCCGTTCTGTCGATTCCATCGCCGCAGCCATCGAGGAAATGAACTCCGTAATCGCGGAGGTTGCGCGGAATTGTTCGGAGGAGTTTCGTGTCGCGGAGGAAGCCGACCGGCGGACAACGGAAACCAAAGGCATCGTGATCAGCCTCGGAGAGATGACAGCAAAAATCAGCAGCATCGTGGATTTGATCAGCGACATTGCGGATAAAACGAACTTGTTGGCGTTGAATGCTACGATTGAAGCGGCCAGTGCGGGGGAAGCCGGCAAGGGATTTTCCGTGGTGGCGGGCGAAGTCAAGGAATTGGCGCGGCAGACGGCGACGGCAACGAGCCAGATTTCCGAAAGCATCGGCACGATGCAACATGAGGCGAACAAATCGGTGAACGCGATTGCCAAGGTTGCGGAAATCGTCAATCAAGTAAAAGGCATTGCTGGGACGATTGCGACATCGGTCGAAGAGCAATCCGCCGCGACGCAAGAAATTGCCCGGACTATCAGTTCCGTATCCAGTTCGGCGAAAGACATTTCCTTGAATGTCGGGGAAGCTTCGCAAGGGACCCGCAATGTTTCCGGGAACATACGAGGGATGAACTCCGTTGTCACGCAAGTCACTGGAGGTTCTGTCCACACGAAAGATGCCGCATCCGACCTCACCCACCTTTCGGAAGAGTTGAACGCCCTCGTTGCGAAGTTCCGCATTTAGGGGGCGCGCAAAAACAACAGTCGTATTTGGCTTGTTCTTTAGGTTGATGGCTGCGTTGTGCACTCCGGACAGACCTCACGGCATACGCCTTGTTTGCACCTTGTCATCAACCAAAACTTCTTCGCCA
>DYNR01000122.1 GCA_020720945.1 Chthoniobacter flavus
GGGAAGTCGTGCCTTCCCGTCCAGAGCGGAATCATGCTTCCGCACTCCAAGGGACTTTGCGACTCAAGAAGAAGGGAATTTGGACGCGCTTTTTATTCTTCAGCTTTGGGTGGAGGTGAGTGCCGAGGCGATTATTTTCTGTAAGTCGTTTTTCGCAAAAGGTTTGCAAACGATGTGCCGGGAGAGTTGCAGCTCTTCAAGGAGGGGTTGGTAGGCTGCTAGAAGTTCTTTTTGCACGAAAAAGACGGCGGGGATTTTTGCGGTTTCCTTGGTGCTTTTCAGGAGGCGGAGAGCGTTTGCGGGGATCGAATCCGGTTCCGGTAACGAGATGAGAAAGAGTTGGATGCGGTTGTGGCGGGCTAATTCGAGGGCATCCCAGATCGAAGAAGCGTCGAGCACGGTGATGGATTTTAGGTCGATGCAGGAAAGGATGTTTTTGGTTTCGTCCGGGTCGGGTTCGACCAAGACGAAGGTGGAGCCCGGTTGGGCGATAAGGGAGGAAGCCGAGATTTCGGTTGTTTCCTCGAACTTGGCGGAGGGGAATTGTAGGGTGAACGAGGAGCCTTGCCCGATTTTGCTATCCAAGAAAATTTCTCCGCCCATGAGGTTTGCGAGGCGGCGGCAGATTGGCAGGCCGAGGCCTACGCCGCCAAAAGTCGCCAAGTCTTGGTTTTCTTGGTGGCAGAACGGTTCAAAGATGGTTGCGAACTGATTTTCTGGGATTCCTGAGCCCGTGTCTTGGACGGCGAAGGAAAGGGTGTAGGAGGGTTCTTCGACGGTGGGAGGGATCGCTTTTACGGTGATCGAAACGCCGCCCGATTGGGTGAACTTGACGGCGTTGCCGAGGAGGTTGAAAAGGATTTGTTTGGTGCGGACGGGATCTAAAAGCATCAGGGGAGGGAGGTCGCCGAGAGTTTCGGTGCGGAGGTAAAGCCCTTTTTCGCGGAAGGAAAACTCGAAAAAACCGACGACTTCTTCCACGATTTTTTGGGGGTCGGAAGGTTTTTTTTCGATGGCGAGTTTGCCCGCTTCCATTTTGGAAATGTCCAAAATGTCGTTGATGATGTTGATGAGGTTGTTTCCCGATTTCTCGATAATGTCGAGGCTTGCGATATTGTCGGGGTTGGTTTCGTTGAAGCGGATGATTTGTGCGAAGCCCATGATCGCGTTCATGGGGGTGCGGATTTCGTGGCTGATGTTTGTGAGAAATTGGGTTTTGAGGCGGTTGGCCGTTTCGGCTTCTTCGCGTGCTTTTTCGGCGTGGGCCATGAGGGCGAGAGCTTCTTGTTCTTTGGCTTTTAGCTCTTCTTGGGTTTTGAGGATTTTTTGCAAGATGGCATCGCGTTCTTGGATCATGCGGTTGGCGGCTTGCGCGAGGGTTTGAAATTCTTGGAACGAAAGGTCGTCCGTGCGGATCGGGTGAAATTCGGTGGCGGCGCGGTGGAAGAAGTTCAGGAAAGAGTCCATGGAATGTTTGAACTTGCGCGTGGTGACGATGCCGAAATAGAGATAGACGCAACCGAGGATCACGATGAAAATACCGAGGTTGGTCGCGATATTGACGAAGATGCTTTTTTGGAGTTTTTGGAAATTTGCGGCGATGGTCTGTTCGATGTCATCGGTGTAAACCCCGGTTCCCAGCATCCATTCCCATTCCGGAACTCCTTGGGCGTAAGACACTTTTGGACGCTCTTTTTTTGTGTCGGGCTTCCTCCACCAATACTCCACGAAATCTCCCGTGGGGGTTTTTGCGACTTCGATCAAGCGTTGGATGACTTTGGTTCCGCGGGAGTCCTCGAAGTTGATCAGGTTTTGGCCGACCAGTTCCGGTTGCGCGCCGTGCGAGATGACTTTTCCCGTCCAGTCATAGACGAAAAAGTAACCGTTTTGGCCGAAGCGCACTTTCGCTGCCCAGTTGAGGATTTCCCTTTGGATTTCCTTGTTTGCTGTATCGGGAGAAACGGAGGAGCCTAAGATGAAGCCCGTGGACGGGATGGGTTTCACGCAGGCGAGGCTGTCTTTTGGCGCGTTGGGCAGCGGGTTTGGAATGAAGGAAGCGTCACCGGTTTGAGGGAGTTGCGCCAGAGATTGGGAAAGGTTTTCTTGTGGGGCGGAGGAAGGGGCGGCATCCGTTTTCGGAGGGAAGAGGAGAGAACCGTCGGGGGAGAGCAAGAAAAAGGTGGGGTCTTTGGGGTTGGTGTTGAAAGAGGAAAGGAGGAGTTTGAGTTTTTCTTCCTGGCTTTGGTCTGATGGGGCGGTGCGAAAATTTTCGATGGCGGCGACCATGCGGTCGGTTTCGTCCATGGCGTGTTTGCGGGAGAGTTCTCCGATCCGCAGTTTTTGGTGGCTTATGTATTGGATGAGGCGTTCCACCTCGAAGCGGATCAGTTCCTTTTGTTCCGCGATAAAATCCGTCCGCATTTGTTCGGATTGCTCCAAGTAGGAGTAGTAGCTCCGAACAGCCCAGAGTGCAGTCGAGAGAAAAAGGCTGATTCCGATGGCCACCATGAACGACCACTTGAAATGGCGGATTAATTGCGGGTGGTTGGACGGCATGGGGGTGTTGGTGTTTTTGTCAATCTATGGCAGAGTTGTTTTTGTTGTAAAGGAAGCAATTGGTTCTCCTGAAAAATTCAGTCCAGTTTTTTTGGGAACGGCTGTCCGATCGAGTCTGCCCACTCGGCGAGAGCGCGAAATTTTGGTTGGTCTAGGGGCGGGGAATCGTAAAATTCCATGAGCCCCCAACTGCCCCATTTTGTCCATTGCGAGACCGAAGAGAAATGGCAAAAAAGCCCGCCGCCTTCCTGTTGCCATGCGGCGAGGTAGCGGCGGTAAAGGAGAGCCATGCGTTCCGAGCGATTTGCCGCGTGGAAGAGGGAAGTCAATTTGTTGTCGTTTTCTGCGCCACGAACTCCGGCGAGGTGTTGGCCGCCTTCGTAGGCAACCAGAGGGATGCCGTATTTTTTTGCTACGGCAGCGTTGTCGCGAATCGCGCGGGTCGTGCGGGGCAAGACCTCGTTTTCCAAGTGGGAGAAAAGCTCGTCGAGAGTCCAATCGGCGACCTCTTTTGCGGCGAGGGGGTGGTGGCGGTCCGGGGTTTCGGCGGGAGAAAGTGTCAGGTAGGGGGCGGAAGCAAGGGCATCGATGTGGCGGTGCGTCCCGTTAAAAGAAAGCATTTTTTCCGCCATGAAATTTTGTCCCGACTGGATGGCGAGGACGCGGACGAAATTGCGTTTTTCACCGAAAACCTCGGAAAAGATCTGGAAAATTTCCACCGAGCGTTTTGCGGTAAAAAGCCAGGCCGCTTCCCAGGGTTTTTCGGCGAGGTTGAGGCGGATGCCGTTTTCGGAAGCGTAGCGGTGTTGAGAAAATTGGGAGTTCCAGACTTCGTTGGAGTATTCGATGTAGGCAAAAAGTGTGGGGTCGAGGTTGTCGCGGATTTGTTCAGCGAAGCGGCGCACGAAATCGTCGTCGGCTTGGTGGGGGATGCAAAACCAGGGGTTTGCGTGGAGGCGGTTTGCCAAATCCAAGAGGAGTTCCAGAGGGACCCCATTTTTTGCAAACGAAGCGTCGGAAACGAGAGGGCGGTCTTCCCAGCGGCGGAGCGGCGAGTCGTTCGTTTTCATAAAATCCATGAAACGGAGGCATCGGACTCCGCTCCAGAGATCGAGAAACCCTTTGCGCCAAACGCCTTCCGACGGGAGATGCGAGAAGATGCGGATATTGCGGATGGGGTCAGAAGGGTCGGTTTTTTCGATTTTTAGGCTCAGGGGGGAGGGGGAGTCTGCGACATCGATTTCAAAAAGACCTTGTTTGCGGGCGGTGGCAGAAACGGCTTGAGAAAAAGAAATCGTCCCGTTGCCCTCGTAGGAAACCGTGTATTTTCCGGCGGGTTTTCTGGGGGAAGTCGAAAGGAACGCCTCCGCCGAGCAGTTGGGCGGGAGCGAAAGAAGCCAGCCGTCGCGGTCGGTTTGCAGAGGGGGACCTTTGCCAAACGGTTTGCCGTTTTCATGGGATATCCACGGGCGAGAAAAGCGGAATGTGTCGGCGAAAGGGAATTCCGTATTCCAATCCGAAGGACCGGCAAGGTTGATGCCGAGAGCGGGGGAGGGGGGAGGTGGAGCGGTTTGGGCGGGGGCAAAAAAAGCGGTCCAGCACAGCAAGAGGGAGGGGAGGGAAAAGCGGTGGGCGGAGCGCATGGAAGAAAGTCAGCGGGCGGCGCGTTTGCGGATTTGCTTGAGGCGGAGGAAAATAAAAATTCCGGAGACCGAGCAAGGCAGGGCGGAGGCAAGAAGGCTGATCCCGACATCCGCCCACATTCCCCACCTGTGGAAAAACAGGTTGGTCAGGTAGATGGCTGCCAGCGTGTAAGCGGCAAATCCGACGGTGAAGGTTGCGGTTTGGCGAAGCATCGCCATTTTGCCTGTCGGGAGCCAGCGAAGGAGAGCAAAGTGGGCAAACAAGACGGAAGCGGAAAGGGCGAGAATGAAACCTTCTAGCCCGAAGAAATGGTAGGCTGGGACAGCGATGCCGTAACCGGCCGTCACGATCAGGTTTGAAACGAAGAGAGCTTTTGGGTGGCCGAGGGCGAGGGGGACGCGTTCCATCGAAGAAAGGACGATTTGCATCCAGATGTAGATGGCGAGCCATTGGGAAACGGGGCCTGCGCCCGCGTAGCGCTCGTCGTAAAGCTGCTCGAAAAAGACGGGGGAGAAAATCGCGAAAGAAGACGAGAGTGCGCCGCCCGCTTGCAGGACTAACCCCCTGGCACTCAGGCTTTTTGTGACCAAAATCTCCGGCGTGTCCTGGTGGCGGGAAAGGATCGGAAACAGGACGGTGTTCGCCAGGCGAGAGGCGACTTCCACGCCCAGTCGGGCGAAGCTCAACGAGATGGAATAAAGCCCCAATTCGCCCAAACTCAAAAGCCGACCGAGTGCCAATCGGTCGAGGCTGCCAGCCAAAAATGCCATGATCGTGCTGAGGAAAATCCATGCCCCGAAGTTCGTCAGCTCCTTTGCCGAAGCGGGATCCCATCCCATTTTGTCCCGCCGTGGGGAGTTGAACCAGTGGCTCATCGCGAGGCGGATCACGCTGGCAATGACGCTTCCCGCCACGAGAGCCCAGACCGAAGGGGCGAGCCACGCCCAGACGATTTGAGCGACGATGGCGACAAGGTGCGGGAAGAGGTCGAGGGCGGCGATTTTAGAAAACTCCATCCGGCGGTTGAGCGTGAAAACGCTGGTGGAATTAAACCCTCCGATGGCGGCAGAAATGCCCACGACGGGAAGGATCGAAAGGAGTTCTTTGCCCAAGGGGTCAGCTTGCCCGAAAAACGCGGCGGCGGGCCAGGCGAGGAGGCAACTTGCCAGCCAGAGAGCAAAGCCCCGCAGCACTTGAATCGTGTAAGCCGTGGCCAAAAAATCCGGGTCTTCTCCGCGTTTGTTGTGGATGATGCTCGGGCCGATGCCGACATCCGAGAACATCTGGATTCCCTGCATGACTACGGCGACCAGAGCCATGATGCCGAAAGCGGCGGGGAAGAGGAGGTGGGCGAGAACTAGGTTGCCGCCGAGGCGCAAGACTTGGGAAAAGCCGTAACCGATAATCGTCCAAGCGGAACCCGATAGGGCTTGTTTGTGTTCTTTTTTCATTCGCGGATTTCGGGTTAGATGACTCGCGTCGCAGGGAGCAGGGCGGCGGCAGGCAGGGTGTCGGCATCCCCTTTTTCTAGGTCGGCGGAGCTACGGATTTTTTGAGGTTTGATGACAAGAGAAGAGAGACCTCCTGCCGCCAGCATCGTGACAGGGTTATACATCGCGTTCAAAAGATCGTCGATCATGGTGACGCCGAGGAGGATGGCGAAAGCGGCGGACGGGGCAACCAGGGGGTCGCCCCATGTCGATGCAGGCCATTTTCGGGCAAAGAGGAAGGCGGCCAAGAGGATGGTAGTCGTCAGAGAAGTCAGGCCGAAAAGCCCGTATTTCCCGTAGGTGAGAATCCACATCCCGTCCGGGACCGAAATGTATTCGCCCAGGTCGTTGGTGACAAACGAGCGCCGGTAGCCTCCCCATCCGAAGATTTTTCGTTCTTGGGCTTTTTCCACAAGCATCGTCTCGTTGTGGATGCGGTAGGAAAGAGACTCCGCCCTTTCCGCGCTGCCCGTGGCTTTTTCCGCGGCGTCGATGAGGCTTTGGCCGTCCCAAAACCCGTTGGCGCGCAAGTTCATGTAAAGGACAGGAATCGCCAGCAAGAGGAAAAAAGGGAGCGTGCTTTTCAGCATTTTGGAAGAAATAAAAATGCCCATCGCGAAGAAAAAAAGCATGAGCGCGCCCGAAGACTTGCAGGCGACGGTGACGAAAGTGAGAAACAGGACGGAGGGGAAGAGCGGGACATTGAGGATGGGGATTTGTTTTTTCAGGACTTTTTGGAGGAAGAGTTGCCAGCCGAGGAAAAGCCCCGCCATCATCCAGATGGCGAGTTCTAGGCCGTGGTGCATGAAAATCGAAGGCCGGTATCCGCCGCCGCGTTTGGTTTGGCTGAAGTCGTGCGGATACCAGCCGTAGAGCATGATGTGGAGTTGGGGGCTCATGATCACTTCAAAAATCGCGAGGGGCGCCAGGACCAAAGCGCCGATAAACATGGCGATGCCCAAGATGCGCATCGCGTCCAGTTCGCCGAAGTAGAGGCGGCCAACGAAATAAGGGAAGCCCCATTCCAAAAACTGCTGCAAGAAAACTGCCATGCCGTCCCATGCTCCGAGGTCGTTCGAGATCGAAGCAAAAAACGGGGAGATGCACCAGCAGATCATCGGGGCATCGACCCAGCTCAGTTTGAAGGTGCTCAAAACTTTCGGGTCTTTCATATAGACACCCAGCAAGGCGGCGGCACCCAAGGCGCTGATTTTCGTGTAGTCCGGGAGGATCGGGACGACGATTTCCGCTTGGGGGAGGAAGCTCCAGCCTACGACAAAGACGGTGGCAACGGCAATTTTCGGGGGGTATTTGTCAAAGAGCCAGAGCGAGAACGGGAGGAACCCGAACATCACGATATAGGTGAAAAAATTCATCGCTTTAATCGGCGGAAAAGCGGTCAGCCCTTTTTCCTGAATCCGTGAGATAACTGCTGTGAATCTCTGCAATCAATTGGGCTGCAAAG
>DYNR01000400.1 GCA_020720945.1 Chthoniobacter flavus
AAATCCAAGTAGCACGGCGAAGGTAAGCGAAAGTTGTTTCCGTTTCATAAGCGAAGAGCCAATCAAAAAAAGGAGGTTGAGTAAAGCAGAAGAGAATGGGAACTACGCGATCTGGCGAGACTAAGGCCCCTTTACCGAAGCCGCCGACTTCGTTTGAATCCGGTCGCACACCACGCCTTTTTGCCCCAAGAGGGTGTAGGAGGTTTCTGCCGGATTCGTTTTGTATTCCAGCTTGCAACGCAATCCATCGTAAGCATTTACCCTGCGTGCCAGCGAAGGTCCCCGCACGGAAACCGACCATTTTTTCGTTGTTTTATTGATGACCAAAGTGATGGCGGGCGCGATTCCCCCATTGGTGACAAAGCGGAATTCCGAAGCCGTGCTCGTCCACGATCCCGTCGAAGCATCGCAGATAGCCGTTAAAAAATTCAGCGAAAGTTTTGCGGAAACAATGGCGGGCGGCACGCTGGTGTAGGTCGCCCCGTTCATGACAAAACTGCTGCTGGAAGTCGGCGTGGAGTTGTCGGTCGAAACCGAGAGGCTATCGTATCCTCGGGCCGAAATCGCGCTGTTTCTAGCAGCAAAAACGGTATCCATTTTCACCCAGCAGTAGATGTAAGGAATCGCGTCGGGGTTCCCCGTGAAAGTGCCGCTGTAATCGATGTTTTGCATCGAAAGGCGAAAGAACACATTCGGGCGGTTTGCGAACGACCCGTGGGAATTGAGGATGAGCCAGTAATGGTTATTCGGGTCGGGGTCGGTATCGTTGTAACCTACGAGCGTGACCCAATGACCGCATCCGCCTTGGTCCCATGCGTGCCCTTTGGCGTAGTCGAAACTCGTGATGGTAGTTTCCGGATCGTTCGCCCAGAAGTGATCGAATGTATCCCAGTCCGCCGTTGTCGGAAGGAAATAGAGCAAGCCGACGGGATACCCTTCATCCAGCACACTCTTCAAGTTGCGGATGGCGTCTTCCTTGGTCGCGCCATCGCTGTCCCAAGTTTTGATTTGGTTGACGGTGATGCTGGAAATCGGGAAATTTGTATTTCCCGAGCCTGCCCAAGCCGTGCCCGATTCGATCAGCGATGCCCGAGTTTCGCCAACGCCGAATGCCGTATCCCACGCTGCTCCCGTGTTGGACGCAGGAATCGCGTAGCCCACCATGTCGTAAAAATCCTTGGTCTTGCCGTAGTGTCCACCCGAGTTCAAGTTCGATCCAACCATCCAAGCATTCGTCGCAAGAAACTGAACGGAAAGCCCTTCCTGCAAAGTCGGGTTCGCCCCGAACTGTTTATCAAAATACATCGACAGGATCGCTGTGCTCGTCCACGCCCAGCAAGTGCCCGTCGGGGCCTGTTCCCGCAAAGAAGGAGTGTAATGAAAGTGCGAAAGCACCGAGACATTCGCTGCTGCGGGGGTGTAACCTGGGTCTGCGCTGTAAAGCGACAATCCTTCCACCCATGCCGCCAACTCTTGTTCCTGCTCATCGGTCATGTGCATCGCACCGTAACGCGAAGCGGAAGCGGTTGAAAAAACGGACAGGCCCACGGAAAGCAAGAGGCAACACCTTGTTATATTTACAAAACGAACCCCTTTTTGAATCAAAGATAACTTCATGATTTTTATATCCTATATTTGCTCGTTGCTGAAAAACAGCGTTGCGCACGAGACGCACACGCTTGTATTAAGTGAAGTGCATGGTTGGGAAAAATGCAAACGGTTTTTTCTCTGGCCGAATTCGTTGGGATCGTTTTTTTGCGGTATGAACCATGCAGTTTTTTGGGGGCGGCAGGAAGGCAAAAGCAGATTGAGATTCACGCAGTGGTTATCAGAAGTTCCAACGGAAAAATTGCCGTCTTCTCTATTCTTTGTAGGCGAAGCGGAAACCGACGAAAGGTTTTGCGACGGCGGTGAAC
>DYNR01000123.1:0-5056 GCA_020720945.1 Chthoniobacter flavus
CGAAATAGAAAGTAGCTTCTGCAAATTCGCACCGATTTATGTTCACCTATCCGCCATCCAGTTTATTTCCTGAGAAACGGGGCGGATTCTCTTGTTGAAATGTGACAGGTATGACCCCGCTTCCCATCACTCTGATTCTCCCTACGAGAAATTGCCACAAAGAACTCCTCCGTCATCGTGCGGAGATGGAGGCGGTGTTGCCTAGAGTTGCCCAAGTAGTCGCGGCGGATAGCGAATCTTCCGATGGGACGGCCGAGTTGCTTTCGGAATGGCTTTCCGGTCACCAAGACGCAAAGATTTTGTCCCTTCCTCCCGGTCTTTACGAGGCGTGGAATGCTGCGGTAAAGGAAGCAAATCAACCGTGGGTTTATTTTTCGACGATTGGTGATATTATTACGGTTGAAGGGTTGGCGGCGTTGCATCGAACGGCGGAGGCGACGGGTTGCGATATCGTGATTTCCCCGCCGATCATGCGCGAGGCGGACGGGGTTACGCCTTCTGCCACGAAATGGCCCGTGCATTATCATGCGGAACATTTTTCGCATTTGCCGTATTATGAGCTTTCCTTGGAAGAGCGGGTATTGAGTTTTTATACTTACATTCCTCAGACTTTTTTAGGCAGCAGCGCCTCCAATCTTTATAAGACATCCACGCTTCAGAAGAAACCATTTCCTGCAGAGTTTGGACATGTTGGGGATGTTGCATTCGGGATTCGATATGCAAAGGAATTGGAGGTAGTGTTTTATCCCCATGAGGTAGCGACTTTCACACTGAGTTGGAAAGGTAAGGATATGTCAGCGTCTGCGCAGCGAGACACCGTGTTGCGATTAAGTGCGGAGGCACAAAAAATGCTTTCCTTAATCGGTGAGGATTCTTTGGAATTTTTGCGTGGATGGTTTCCGTCCATCATGGCTTACAAAATGGTTTTATGGGATTGGCTGTCGAGCGACGATGAGATGCGCCAAAACTATCACAAAATGGTGGAAAGCATTCAGGATTTAGAGAAGCAGTTACAACAGCGATTTCCTGAGCGAATCTGGCTTGCTATCCAACGGATAGTCCAGAGATTTTTTTAATTGAGGAAGAGGTAGCTAAACTTCCAATGTGTCTTTCACGAGGGATTTTGTCGTTAACAGAGAGGAGGGCGATTCGTCCGGTAGTGGTGATTCCCCTGTACCGTTGGCCGTTGGAGGGTTATGAAGCGTTTTCCCTTCGAATCATCCGTAGTATTTTAGGAAAGCAATCGCGTATTTGTTTTATTGCGCCAGATTCCCTGGACTTGCCTAATGATTTTGTAGGAACGAAGGAACGGATTGTCCGTTTCGGTGATGCGTTTTTTGAGGGAGTGCAAGGTTACAACCGAATGTTGCTTTCCGAATGGTTCTTTCGATTTTTTGCGGAAGAGTTCACGCATATGTTGATTTGTCAGCTCGATTGTTTGGTCTTTCGGGATGAACTGGAGAAGCACTGTTCGAAGGGACTTTCGTATATAGGAGCACCTTGGTTTAAACACTTTTGGGAAGATCCGTCGGAGGGGATTTGGGCTGTTGGGAATGGTGGATTTTCTTTGCGGGATCTTTCCGCCGTGATGGCGGTTTTTCGCACGGAAGTAGGAAAGGGAGTTTTCACTTTAGGCGAAGGATTGGTAGCGAGCTATGTCAAACCAGATCGCAAAGCCAATGCCGATTGGAAGCCGACGGGAAAGGTCAGTGTTGCCGAAGAAATCGGATGTTACCCTTACAATGAAGATTTGTTTTGGTCGTTTGAGGCACCGAGAGTTTGTCCGAAATATCGGGTGGCAAGCCCGCGGCAGGCATTGGCGTTTGCCTTTGAGAATCTACCGAGGTGGTGTTACCGGAAGAATTGGTGGTGTCTCCCTTTCGGGTGTCATGCATGGCAAAAAAACGATCCCTCTTTTTGGGTTTCCCATTTGATCCGCTCCGGGATTGTCGCAGAAAATGAAATCCCGAACTCTTTGTCGCCGAATGACTTTCAACAATCCGATGCGCCTTCTCTATGAGCGGCAACAAAAAAGGAGCCTCGCCTCTTGCCATTTTTGGACTCCTCTCTTTGGCGGTTGCTTCCGGTTTGTTTTTTTTGTGGAAAGATTCGATTCTCTTCCCTGCAATCATTCCCGCTAAAACCCGAGTTCTCTCTTTGCAAAAGCTGGAAGAGTCTTCGCCGGCATGGCAAATCACCGAGAAAAACACTTTCGTTTTGCTCTCGGAAATCGATCCGAAAAAATCCGAAGCTTCCGGTTTTTCCGAAAAGAAAAAATGACCGCCCGTCTGCACGAGAGGATGAATTCAGGACATTTTCAAAAGTCTTTCTTTCTCCCTTCCTGGGAATTTTTATCCGTCGCCGTTTTGGTGGTTTTATGGAGCCTCCCAAGGCTTTCCGCTTCCGATGTTTTTTGGGTTGCATCGATTCTCGTTTCACCGCAGTCCCCCGAAAAATTTGCCCCCGAACTTCTACCTTTTCGCCCAGCACTCGAAGAGGCTTTTCCCAATCAAAAAATCACTTTGCTCGAAGTCAAAAAAAAATCCGCCATCCCTGGGGAAACCCGCCCTTTTCTTTTAACGGAAAACGCGACGCTTGAAATTGCTTGCATCCATCGTTTTCCAACTTGCTACTCGACGGAAATTCGTTTCCGACAAAATGGAAACTCTTCTTTTGTCGCGAGACTCGAACTCTCAAAAAAAATCCCTCTCTTGATTCGGGGAGAACCTCGCGGAAACGGCAGGCTTTTTTATTTGTTGGGCATCCGTTAACCTCCCATTTTTCAGCACCTAGTTTTTATGGCAAAGATCCGCTTTTTTCTTTTTTTCGCTTTTCTTTCCGCCCTTCTTTTTTCTGGTTGCCAACCGCCTCCATCGCCCCCTGTATCGTCGAAAACTTGGTTTGATCTGAAAGTTGGAAAAACCCCTTTCCGCGCGCAACTCGCTGTCTCTCAAGAAGAAATGATGACAGGGCTCATGCACCGCCCGTCGTTGGGAGAAAATGACGGGATGCTGTTTGTCTATGGAACCCCCGGAAGAATGTCTTTTTGGATGAAGAATACGCACATCCCGCTCGATGTCGGGTTTTTTACTCCGGACAGGATTTTGCGGGAGGTGGTATCCATGAAGCCCTACGATTTGACTCCAGTCCATTCTTCCCGCGAAGACATTTCCTATGCGCTCGAAATGAATCTCGGTTGGTTTGCTCGAAACAGTTTGCCCCCTGGGGTTTTGTTGGACGAACGCCTGTTGGACGACGCGCTTAGAAAACGCTCCGCCAGATGACTTTGCGAAAGCTCAAGCACTTTCCAAATTCGGGCAGCCTCCCCCTGTTTCCTAAAATGAAAAATGAAGCGAGACGATGCTTAACGGGCAGGAAAATAATGTTGGCTTTTTTCGGTTTTTGTATTACATTGAACGCCTTATCATCATGCAAAGGAAAAGCGCATTTTCCCGCCGGCTGCCTGACCTCGTGACCGAGGAATTGGTTGCCGTGCTTTCGGTCAAAAAAACCGCCTTCGAGTTCAAACAGCTCTTCGAGTTAGTTCATGAAAAATTGAAGGCACGAAATGCCGCCAGTGGCGGAGAGGAGATGTTGCGCTTACGCGCTTACGAAAAATTGCAGAATCTCGTCGATCGCGGCATGGTCAAAAAGGACGGAAAAAAATACAAGGGCATGGCTTCTATCGCCAAAGCTCTCGACGGAATCCCTCCGTCCCCTCAAAAATAAAATTTTGTTTTTTCGTGCATTTTGCCCTTTTCGGGGGCATTAAGGCTGTCCATGAGTGCTGAAGAACAGATTTTGGTTGTCCCGCGTTCGCTTTTTGATCGACTTGGCTCTTTCCAAGGCGTCAACGCCGCCGTTTCCTCGTATTTGCCGGAATTACTTTCCTCCACAAACACGGATTTTATGTCGCGTTCCCTCGCAGAAACTGACCCAAATTTCAAACAGATCATCCCTTATGCCGTCTTGACTTTCGGCGGGAAAATTCTGCGTTATTTCCGCGGTTCAGGCAGCGGCGAAGCGCGCTTGCGGGCCAAGGGTTCTATCGGTATCGGCGGCCACATCAACTCGGGCGATGTCTGTTCCGAACAAGTCGATCGGGCCGTTTATCAGAGAGCAGTCGATCGCGAGGTTTCGGAGGAACTCAAAAACCTCGGTGCCTTCGATGAAAAAATCGTTGCTCTTTTGAACGACGATTCAAACGATGTCGGGAAAGTTCATCTCGGCGTAGTCCATCATTTTGTCCTCGAAAGAGACACGGTTATTTCGGGAGAATCGGATTTGCTCGGGCTCGAGTTCCTCACATTGCCGCAACTCCGCGCCGAGCGCGACGGCCTTGAAACTTGGTCGCAAATTTTGGTGGACTCCTGGGAATCGCTGTTCCCTTCCTTCTGATTTTTCCGAGTTCTTGCGCCCGCTTCCATGAAAGAAGACCGCTTCCGCAGAAACTTCCTTCTCGTTGCGGGTGCGCATATCCTAGTTTTGGGCGCATTGGCCGCTTTCACTTTTTTCCATTTCAAAAAAAAAGAAGAAATCGTTTGGTTGGATTCGGGGAGCATGGGGGGGATGATGGCGCAACTTGCTGATTCCCAAAAGGTTTCAACTTCAGAGAAGGTTGAGGAAGAAAATCCGGAAGAGGAAGAAAAAGAAAAACCGACCCCTACGCCACTTTCCGCAGAACGGAGCAAACCGTCGCCAACTCCCGACCCGAAAACCGAACCCGCTTCGGAAATCCCTTTGATCACTCCAACCCCAAAACCCACGCCGACTCCAACCCCAAAACCTACACCAACGCCCACTCCGACCCCGACCCCAACTCCGTCCCCTTCTCCGACCCCGACCCCCACTCCAAAACCCACACCGACTCCAACTCCAAAACCTACGCCCACACCGACCAAAAAACCAACTCCGAAACCGACCCCAAAACCATCGGCTACCCCCAAGCCTTCCCAGAAACCAACCCCCCAATCATCTCCCAAACCTTCGCCCAAACCTTCGCCCAAACCTTCTCCCAAACCTTCTCCCAAACCTTCGCCTAAACCGACTCCGAAAG
>DYNR01000123.1:5156-7104 GCA_020720945.1 Chthoniobacter flavus
CCCAAACCTTCTCCCAAACCTTCTCCCAAACCTTCGCCTAAACCGACTCCGAAAGCATCGCCGTCTCCTTCGTCATCTCCGAAAGCAAAAGCCTCTCCCTCTCCAGGCAAAGAAACGACCGCAGAAAAAGCTGCGCCAAAAACGGGAGAAACGAAACCTGCTTCCACCGCGTCCCAATCGCCGCCAAAGAAGGGGGATCCAGCAACAGGCAAAGGCGGCGAAAAAACGGCGGCAACTTCGGGTAACGCATCCGGCAAAGGCAACAGCCCAGCGGGTTCCGGTAGCGGATCTGGTTCGGGTTCTGGCTCCGGCACAGGCTCGGGTAGCGGCACAGGAAACGCCTCAAAATTTGGATGGTATCACGAGTTGATCCACGACCGCTTTTACTCGCAATGGGAACAGCCGACTTCTTTGTTCGGAGGCGGTACCGTTTTTTCTGCAACCGTTCAAATCCGCATCGAAAAAGACGGGCGCATTTCCGCTTTTGAAATTGTGAAGGAAAGCGGGAATTTCGTGATGGACGATTCTGTCCGCAAGGCTGGCGAAGGGGTAAAACGGATCGACCCACTGCCCGAAGGCCTGGGCGGAGGCTCCGCTTACACGATCCGTATCAATTTCGAACTAGAATAACCACAGTGACTTACGAAGAATCGATTTCTTGGCTTTACGATTCCCAAATGTTTGGCATCAAGCTCGGGTTGGCGCACCCTCGACACCTCATGGCAAGCTTGGGAAACCCCGAAAAAAAGCTGAAATTTTTGCATGTCGCAGGAACGAATGCCAAGGGATCTGTTTGCGCATTTGCCGAATCGATTTTGCGGGAAGCAGGACGGAAAACTGGACTTTTCACCTCCCCTCACTTGCTCGATTTTCGGGAGCGGATTCAAGTTTGCGGCGAAAGGATCCCCCAAGATGCCGTCGTCCGTGGCGTGGAAAAAATCCGTCACTCCGTCGCACATTGGCGCACGCCACCCACTTTTTTTGAGCTGACTTTTGCTCTCGCGCTCGATTGGTTTGCCGCTTGTAAAGTGGATGTAGTAATTTTGGAAACAGGGATGGGAGGCCGTTTGGATGCTACAAATGTCGTGCGTCCGCAAGTCTGCGTGATCACGACGATTGGGCACGACCACGCACAATGGTTAGGGGAATCTCTCAAAGCGATCGCCGAAGAAAAAGCAGGAATCATCAAATCAGGCATCCCGCTTGTCCTCATGCCCCAAGAACCTTCCGTTTTCAAAATCATCGAGCGCAAGGCGGAAGATTTTTGTGCCCCCCTTTTGCGTATCGATGCTCCGTGGACAGCGACAAAGCTCCCTCTCGCCGGGGAACACCAGCGGTGGAATGCAGCCACGGCAGTCCTCGCAGCAAAAACATTTCTTCCTTCTCTCGACGAGTTGACAGTTCTTCGCGGCTTAGAAAAAACTTCTTGGCCGGGGAGGTTCCAAAAAATCTCGGAGGACATTGTTTTAGACGGTGCGCACAATGTCGCCGCCGCCGCCGTTCTTGTTCGCGCTTGGAAAAGCGAATTTCCCGGAGAATACCCCATTTTGGTTTTCGGCGCGCTCAAAGAAAAAATCCCCGAAGAAATGCTCAAAATCCTTTCTTTGATTGCTTCCGAAATCCGTTTCGTTCCCGTTAAAAACCAAAGAGCCATGACTGTGGAAGAAATGAAAACTTTGGTTCGAGAGATGAAATCCTCCATTCCCACAACAATTTTTTTGACTTTGGCCGATGCTCTTGCCGCAGAACGCCCGAAAGGAAGTAAGTTCTTAGTAACAGGATCGCTGTTCTTGGTCGCCGAAGCTCTCGCATTTTTTTCGAATCTCCCTTCCCCGCGAAAAACCGAGCAGTAACGGAAAGAGCGACGAGTAGGATATTACCTCGCTCCTATCTAAGAAATTTACTTCCACCTATCTGTTTGTCAATGGGGAGGCTATTCGACTGTTAG
>DYNR01000401.1 GCA_020720945.1 Chthoniobacter flavus
TCCTGGGCAGAAGGAGAGAGAAACAGCGGAGAGGTTTTCCGAGATCGTTAAAAAAAGAAGTTTTTTTATTGCATTGGGCGTTTGGTTGTTTTAGAAACTGGGGTTTCCATCATTCAACCTAAACCAGAAAAACCTAAAGTAGTATGAGTTCCATGTTTTGTTATCAGTGCGAGCAATCGTCCCAGCGGACGGGTTGCACATCGTTTGGCGTATGCGGCAAAGACCCCGAGACGGCGGCGCTGCAAGATTTGTTGTTGTATGCGTTAAAAGGCATCAGCGTGTATGCGCACCGGGCGGCGCAAAAGGGCGTGCGCTCTCCGGAGCTCGAGCAGTTTGCGTTGGACGCGCTGTTCACGACGGTGACGAATGTAAATTTCGATCCTGTTCGTTTGCAAGGACTTTTGAAAGAATCCGGCGTTCATTTGGCGGCGGCGAAAAAACTTTATCTGGAATCGTGCGCCGGGGCGGAAACCGCGCAGTTCAACGGGGCGACCTGTTTTGTTCCTGCCGATAGCGTGGATGACTTGGTGCGGCAGGGAGAAAAAATCGGGATCGAGACGCGCCTTGAAGAGTTGGGGGCAGATGTGCTTTCGCTCGAAGAATTGCTCACTTACGGGATGAAAGGAATGGCGTCATACGCTTGGCACGCGAAAGATGGCGGGGCGGATGTCGGCGCGGTCGCGCTGTTTGTTTTCGAGGCGTTGGCGGCCATTGCGCCAGGGGAGAAAACGACCATTGACCAACTGGTCGGGCTTTGTTTGAAGTGCGGAGAAATCAACTTCCACGCGCTTGCGGAACTCGACGGGGTGCACACGAAAGAATTTGGGCATCCGTCGCCCACCGAAGTCCGTCTCACACCGGTCAAGGGCAAGTGCATTTTGGTCTCCGGGCACAACTTGGAAGATTTGATGGAGCTTTTGGAACAGACGAAAGACAAGGGTGTCAACATCTACACGCATGGGGAAATGCTTCCCGCGCACGGATATCCGGAGCTTCGCAAATACAAGCACCTCGTCGGGAACTACGGCGGAGCATGGCAAGACCAGGCAAAAGAGTTCGATGCTTTCCCAGGGGCGATCCTGATGACGACCAACTGCATCCAACGTCCCAAGCAGAGCTATTTTGGGAGGATTTTCACCTGCGGTTTGGTGGCGTGGCCAGGAGTCCAGCACATCGGGGGGCGCGATTTTTCGTCTGTGGTCGAATGCGCTTTGGCGCAACCCGGATTCGCGGAAGAAGAAGAAAAGAAAACGCTGGTTTTGGGTTTTGGGCACAATGCGGTGCTGGGAGTTGCCGACAAAGTGATCGAAGCGGTCAAGGCAGGGGCGATCCGCCACTTCTTCTTGGTGGGCGGTTGCGACGGGGCAAAAACCGGCAGGAATTACTACACGGAATTCACGGAAAAAGTGCCGCAAGACTGCGTGATTTTGACGCTCGGTTGCGGGAAGTTCCGCTTCAACCGCAACGACTTCGGGGCGATTGGCGGCATCCCGCGCCTGCTCGATTGCGGGCAGTGCAACGATGCGTATTCGGCGATTAAAATCGCGGTCGCATTGGCGGAAGCCTTCGGGTGCGGGGTCAATGACTTGCCGCTCTCGATGAACATTTCGTGGTATGAGCAAAAGGCGGTGGCGGTTCTTTTGACCCTGCTGTATCTCGGCGTTCGCAACATCCGTTTGGGACCGACGATGCCCGCTTTTGTGACGCCAACCGTCGCATCCGTCTTGGAAGAGAAATTTAATTTGCGCGGCATCACTTCCGCCGAAGCCGATTTGGCGGAGTTCTTGAAAAAGTAATTTCTTGAAGAACTAGCAACTCTCAACAAAACACCGCACTGGCTTTCCTGTTGCCGACGAGGCGCAGGCGGCAGGTGCGGTGTTTTTGTTTTCCGCGATCTTATTCCC
>DYNR01000402.1 GCA_020720945.1 Chthoniobacter flavus
AAATCGGGAAACAGAAAAGCTTGAGGTTTTGCAAAAAATCGATTATTTCGCCACTCTTCTATCCACATGTATCCTATTACACCGGAAATTAAAATATTCAGCGGAAACGCCAACCCTAAGCTGGCGCACGAGATTTGCTCCTACTTGGGCACCACTCTCGGCGACGCCACGGTCAGCTCGTTTCCCGACGGGGAAACTCTGGTCAAAATCAACGAAAACATCCGGGGAAGGGATATTTTCATCATCCAGCCGACCTGCCCACCCACCAACCAAAACCTGATGGAATTGCTCATCATGGTGGATGCAGCCCGCCGCGCCAGCGCAGCAAGAATCACCGCAGTGATCCCCTTCTTCGGCTACGCCAGGCAAGATAGAAAAGACCAGCCCCGCGTTCCGATCACTGCAAAACTCGTGGCAAACCTCCTCGTCGCCGCCGGTGTCACCCGCGTCCTCACCATGGATCTGCACGCCCAGCAGTTGCAGGGATTTTTTGATATTCCCGTGGATCACCTCTACGCGATGCCTGTCATCATCGAGCACATCCGCTCGCTAGGGCTCAAAGACCTCATCGTGGTTTCGCCCGATGTCGGAGGCGTCAAAATGGCGTCCGCTTACTCCCAAGCTCTCGGCTTCGGTCTCGCCATCGTCGTCAAACGCAGGACCAGCCCCACCGAGGTCGAAGCCCTCCATATCATCGGCGATGTCAAAGGCAAAAATGTCCTTCTCGTGGACGATATTACAGAAACTGCCGGCACCCTCACCGGTGCCGCCAAAATGCTCCGCGAAAACGGTGCCGAAAGCGTTTACGCCGCAGTTTCTCACGCCGTCTTGACCCCCATCGCTCTGGAACGGCTAAAAAATTCTGAAATCAAAAAGCTGATCACCACGAACAGCGTGCCCGATCAAACCAGCTCCTCCGACCGCATCGAAACACTCTCCATCGCTCGACTCATGGGCGAAGGAATCCAGCGCGTCCACGACGGCGAATCCGTCAGCTCGCTTTTTGAAGTAGGCAAGGTCGATTAAACAAAAGAACAACAGTAAAACAGCAACCAAAAAAACAAATATGGCAAACCAAACCAAACTTTCCGTCAAGGTTCGTTCCGAATCTGGACGCAACCAAGTCAAACAAGTCCGCTCCCGCGATTGCATTCCGGCCGTCGTCTATGGCCAGACCTTCTCGCCCCTAAATGTGGAAGTCGCAAAACGGGAACTGGAAATCCTCCTCTCCCACGCCGCTGGTGAAAGCTTCCTCGTCGAACTCGAAATCAACGACGGGAAATCAACGAAAAAACAGCTCTCCATGATCCAGGAAGTCCAGCACCACCCGCTCCGTGGCGATGTCCTCCATGTGGACTTCCACGCCATTTCGGCAAACGAAAAAATCGAAGCCCACATCCCTGTCGAACCCATCGGCGAAGCCGATGGCGTAAAAAATCACGGCGGGATCCTCGAACTGATCGTCCGCGAATTGCCGATCCGTTGCTTGCCGCAAAACCTCCCCGAACTCATCGAGATCGATGTCACCAAACTCAAAGTCGGCGACTCCATCCATGTCAGAGATTTGATCCTTCCAAAGGGTGTCGAAGCGAACCTCGACAAGGAATTGACCGTCCTCTCCATCGCTGCCCCGAAGGTCGAAACCGCTCCTTCCGAAGCCGCTGCCCCCACCGTCATCAAAGAAAAGAAAGCCGACGCGTAACTTCCCGCTCGGCAATGCGGAGAATCTCGCCGTTTTTACCGGCGCGGGTTCTCCGCTTTTTTTTGCCCGCCGCAAACCTGGCACCCCGTCAAGATTGCAATGTTCTCCCCTTGTCTCGCAAGGACGACAACTCGCGGAAGTGCTTGATGCTGAAACCTGAATCCGTGAGATAAATGCAAAGAAGATCTGTAAGGCATTGGA
>DYNR01000403.1 GCA_020720945.1 Chthoniobacter flavus
CCTTGCGCTTCTCAGTGTCGTAACTCCACTTGTCGTAATGCTTACCCGTTACGCTTAAGTCTGAATGCGACAGAACCTTGCCGATAATGTGCGGCAAGATACCGACTTGCCCCAACCTTGTGGCAACGGTGCGCCGCAGGTCATGAGGCGAGAAAGGTTCAATGCCGAGCGGTTGGGTGTTTCTTGCAATCGCCTTGTTGATTGCAGTCGTCACTATGGGCTTTTCTCCCGACTGAGAGACAAAGACCCATTCTGTTTTCTTCCCTTGTTCGGTCTGTAGTGCCTTCACCCGCTCCAAAGTCTCGACAGCGGCGGCGGTTAACCAAACCCGGTGAACGCGCTTGTTCTTCATACGATCCGCGGGAATTTCCCACCATTGGGCCTGTAGGTCGATTTCGTTCCATCGCGCCCCGGCCACTTCGCCAATGCGGGCGGCGGTCAGAAATTGCAGCTTGACGGCCAGGGAAACCGGCTCTGTCGCCTTAAAGGTCCCGGTATCAAGTGCGGCCCAAAGCTTGCGGGCTTCCTCGTCTGTCAAAACGCGGGTTCGGGAATGCTCCGGCGACGGCTTGCCTACCCCGATGCACGGGTTAGCACCAATCTCCCCGCGTTGCATTCCAAAGCTGAACATCTTGCGGACAAGCGAAAGGACGCGGTTTGCCCTTATCGGGCTCCCGCGGTCCTTGATACGGTCAAGAAGCTTGTTGATGTCGCGCCGGGTTATGTCTTCGGCCTTGCGCGGTCCCAACATCGGCAAAACATCGTTACGCAGCATGGAAGCATCGCGCTCCCATGTCCGCTTGTTGGGCTTGGCGTGCCGTTCGATGTAGTCATCCGCCAACCTGGCCACGGTCAACAGGGCGGCTTGTTCCTCCCGCTCCCGCTTGATTTGTTCGCGCTCGTCTGCGCGCTCCCCGCTCGGGTCAAACCCCAGGGCAACCCGGGCGCGGGCGGCGTCGCAGGCCCGGCGGGCATCCTTGAGGGTTACCGCGGGATATTGGCCTAGCGTCATGCGCCGCTTTGCCCCCTGTAGCTGGTACATGTAGAAAAACGCCTTGCCCCCGTCCGGCGAGACTCGCACCCCGAAACCTTGCCCCTCCCGAACATCGTACCGGGTACCCTTGGGCGGCAGGTTCTTGACGTACATGTCTGAGAACTTAGGCATTGGGCGGCTGCACAAATGACGGGGCTGGGGCTAAAGGTGCGTGCCGGTATCTAGCGGCGAATGCTCCTTTAGCCATTCCCGCATTGCATCGTTAACCCGTGTTTGCCAACCGCGGCCGGTTGTTTTCAAGGCTGCCAAAACATCAGGGTCGAAACGAATGGTTGTGGGAACCTTTGTTGGTCGCTTTTGCGGCCCGCGCCGACGCGCCTCCAAGGCGGCCCGAACCGCAGTAATCCCGCCCCCTGTCACTACCACGGCATTGCTCCGGGCGGATTCTTCCGCGGGTGTTGGCGGGCGATCTTCCCCAGGTGCCTCGGCAATAAGTTTTTCCCACTCCCTAGGGTTTGTTGGAAAGCCCGCGGGCAAAGTATCGGATTTCATGCTTTTCCGCCTTGCGCAAGCTGATAACGTGAAGGTTCTCGCCGCGCTCTGTGTAAGTCATATGCACAACAACGCCATTGAGGAAGCCAAGGAGGTTGATACGTAATTCCCCGTAGGCTTCCCGGGTGTCGTCCCAGGTGATAACCGGCCCGTCGAACAACGCGGCGCATCCGACGAAATCCAACCCATGGTCACGGATGTTGCGCAGGCGCTTGTCTTCGTCCCAGGTAATCACGGGCAAATTGTATTAACAAACAATGCGGGCGTCAAGCAAATTGTTAGTACGGTAAAGGTGGGGCGTTGGTCCCTGCCGACCAAGTGACTTTTTCCGGGGTTCCTCTTGGGGTTCCTC
>DYNR01000404.1 GCA_020720945.1 Chthoniobacter flavus
AGAAGTGAGAAGGAAGAATGGGGAAGGATGAAAGCTGAAACTTGAAAGCTGAAAGGATGAAAAGGAACCACAGAGGCAGGGAGGAAAGTAAAAAGTAAAATTGAAGAAGGAAGAAGTGGGGAGAGATTCTGAATTCTTACTTCTGACTTCTGAATAGCTGGTTGATGGAGAGGGACTTGCGACGCAAGGGCGGGAAGTCGTGCCTTCCCGTCCAGAGCGGAATCATGCTTCCGCACTCCAAGGAGCTTGGCGACTCAAGAAGCATGGAGCTGAAATATGACCTCACTTTTTCGTTTATCCGACGCGGGTTTCTTCGTGGTTCCCGACCCAGTCGAGATGGAAGAATTCGCCGCGCGGGGCATCGGTTCTTTCGTAGGTGTGGGAGCCGAAGTAATCGCGTTGTGCCTGGAGTAGGTTTGCCGGAAGGCGGGCGCTGCGGTAGCTGTCGAAGTAGGCTAGCGAGGCGGAGTAAGCGGGGGAAGGGATTCCCCCGAGCGCGGCGGCGGCGATGACTTTGCGCCAGTTGTGTTGCGTTTTTTCGATGACTCCTTTGAAGTAGGGGTCGAGGAGCAGGTTGGGCAAGGCGGGGTCGCGGTCGAATGCGTCTTTGATCCTTTGGAGGAAGCGGGCGCGGATGATGCAACCGCCGCGGAAAATCATGGCGATTTCGCCGTAATTCAAGTTCCAGCCTTGTTCGGCGGAAGCGGCGCGGAGGAGGGCGAAGCCTTGGGCGTAGGAGCAGATTTTTGATGCGTAGAGGGCGTCGCGGACGGCGGTGATCCATTCTTCTTTGGGGCCGTCGAAGGCGTTTTGGGTGGGTTGGGGGAGGATTTGCGAAGCGGCGAGCCTTTCGGATTTGAGTGCCGAGAGGCAGCGGGCGAAGACGGCTTCGGACATGGTTGAGCAGGGGATGCCCATGTCTAGGCCCGATTGGATCGTCCATTTGCCCGTCCCTTTTTGTCCTGCGGTATCGAGGATTACATCGACCATGGGGAGCCCGGTTTTTTTGTCCGAAAAACCGAGGATTTTTCCGGTGATTTCGATGAGGAAAGAGTCGAGTTCGCCGAGGTTCCATTCGGTGAAAACTTTTTGCAGTTCGTCGGTCGAAAGGCCTGCTCCGTGGCGGAGGAGGTTGTAGGCTTCGCAGATCAGTTGCATGTCGCCGTATTCGATGCCGTTGTGGATCATTTTGACATAGTGGCCGGAACCGTTTGGCCCGATGTAAGTCGTGCAGGGGACGCCGCCTTTGACGGGTTTGCCGGGGGCGGCGCCTTCGATGGGTTTGCCGGTTTCGGGATCGACTTTTGCCGCGATGGCTTTCCAGATTGGTTCGAGCTCTTCCCAGGAGGAGCGTTCTCCGCCAGGCATGAGCGAGGGGCCGAAGCGCGCGCCTTCTTCGCCGCCGGAAACTCCCGATCCGATAAAGCGGAACCCCTTTTCTTTCAAGGACTTTTCGCGTCGGATGGTGTCGTTCCAAAGGGCGTTGCCGCCGTCGATGATGATGTCGTTTTCTTCGAGGAGGGGCAGGAGGGAGTCGATGACTGCGTCGGTCGCTTTGCCGGCTTGGACGAGGATGATTATTTTGCGGGGGCGTTTGATGGAGGCGACAAAATTTTCTAAGGTTTCGCAGCCGAGCAGGTGGCCGGGGGTGTTTGGGTGCGCCGAAACGAAGGCTTCCGTTTTGGAGGCGGTCCGGTTGTAAACTGAAATTTGGAAGCCGTGGTCTGCGATGTTGAGAGCTAGGTTTTGCCCCATGACGGCCAGTCCGACCAAGCCGATGTCCGAAGATGCATTCATGATTTTTATTGGTGTAGAGTAGGTAGGAGTTTGTGGGTTTTTGACAAGGGTTGTAGCGGGGTTATCGTGCATGGTTCTGCCGTATTTTTCCAGCATTAATT
>DYNR01000405.1 GCA_020720945.1 Chthoniobacter flavus
GATTCAGGTATTGATAAAGCACTGCGGAAGTGGTTTGGATCGTCTCGATTTTTGTCGTTCCTTTCTTCACGCTCGGACGGCGAACCTCCGATTTTTTTAAGGACAAAACCCGCGCAACCCCTTCGGCTAAAGGAGCTTCCCCCGCCAGCGAACTCTGCGAAAACCTCCGCAACGGTGCCTTCATCCCCTCGGACAACGCAATCCGCACCGCAATCCGCGAAGCGGTCAGGCTCCCGGAAACCTCGGCTCGCCCCACACCAATTCGCGTGCTACTGGCAAACTCTCCTTTTCCCGAAATCCGAAACCTCTGGGCAAACAACACGGGAACCCCACGCAAAAGCGCACCGCCCCCGGCAAATCGATCCCCCTCCGTCGCCTCCCGCAAATCAACCCCAGCCAACGCCCCTTCCAACCCCTCTCGCTCAATAAACCCTGGAAGCTCCACCACGGCAAAATCAACCCACGCCGCCCGCAAAACCGGTGCGGACAGCAAGATGAAAACAGCGAAAACCGAAACGAAAAAACGCGGCATGACGGTAGAACCCTCAACCGACCTACACCGAAACTCGCATGGGCATCAGCACATACAAGAACGAGGAAGACTTGGTTTTGAATACCCCAGGACTCAAATCATCGATCAGATCGAGATAAACTTCGTCATCCGGAAGATTCTTCAAAGGATCCATGAAAAACTCAGGGTTGAATGCGTTAGAATACTGCTCGCCGTTGTAAGCGACAACGATATCTTCCCTCGCTTCTCCAACCTCCGGCGTATTCGCCTCGATCGTGATCAGGTCTTTCCCAAACTTCATCCGCAAAGAACCCGATTTGTCGGCACTCAATGTCGCAACACGGCGCACTGCCGTAAGCACGCTCTCCCGCCCCAAGGTGATCCGTTCCTTCGGCGGCGGCGGGATGGCTTGCCGATAATTCGGGTAAATCCCTTCCACCCTCTTCGTCACCATCGTCGTCGCCCCAAACTGGAAACTCACCAGATTGTCCCCCACGGAAATCACCGCATCCCCTTGGTCATCCGAAAGCAACCGCAACAACTCGTTGACAGATTTTACGGGAATCACGACATCCGTGCTGTCCCCTTCCAAAAACTCCAACTCGTGCTCGAAAAGCGCCATGCGCCGCCCGTCCGTCGCCACCAACGCCAGCTTCTGGTCCTTGAAAGAAAACAGCAACCCGTTGATAATGTGCCGCCCGTCATCGAACGACATGGCGTAGGAAGTCTTCTTGATCCCGTCTTTCAAAATCTGCTGCGGCAACCGAAATTCCTTGGATTGAGCCAGTTGCGGAAACGCGGGAAACTCTTGGCTCGGCAAACCGTAGATTTTGAACTTCGCGGAACCGCAACGGATGCTTGCCGTGCTCTTGCTGTCGCTTTCAAAAACGATCTCCGCAGACGGCAACTCGCGGATGACCGCCAAAAGCCTGCGCGCCGGAACCGTCGTCGACCCAGGTTTCTCTACCTGCACCACAACGCTACTCCTCACGCTGATGTCCATGTCCGTCGTTGTCAGTTGCAGACCGGTCTCGGACGCCTCGATCAAAACATTGGTGAGAATGGGGAATGTTGCACGGGTTGAAACAACATTTTGAATGCTCTGGAGCCCGTCTAGGAGTTTTTCTTTTGAGACGACAAATTTCATGAAGTTCGGTTGAGTGGGTTTCTGTTTTTTCTCGGAGATGTCCGAATGCTCTATCTACTAGCAACTCGCTTTCTCCCTGTCAAAAGGAATTTGTTTTTTCGCAAAAAAGAACAACGGAAAGCAATGCCTATCAAGGGTTTGATTTTCGTAGCAGACTACTCCGGGCCTCGGCAATCGGCAACTCCCGGCGCTTCCTTTCGTAAAAAAAACTGACCCTTTCGTAGCCCGCTTC
>DYNR01000406.1 GCA_020720945.1 Chthoniobacter flavus
CATGGCTGAAGCCGAAGGGAAGGAAGACGCAGGCCGCAAAGCGAAAGCTTGAAGGGATGGAGCCTCGAAATACTCGTATCGTGGGGCCGACGCCGTTCATATGGCCGGAAGGCGAAAGTGTCCGGAGCCGAAAGCGAAGGAAGGGCGAGGAGCCGGGCACCCCACCGGGGTCTGAGACCGCGGCATGCGGCAAGAGGGATGGGACGGGAACCTGGGAGAGCCGGAATGAGTCCCGAGGAAGACGGACACGCGGCGTGCCGCCTCTGAAACCGTTGGACGAGGGTAGGAAGCGACAAGCGATGAAAAGCGAGGAGATTCCGATGGCATTTCGGCAGTCGGATCAGCCCATAGTACCGACGAAACCCTTTAACGAGGGTGGAGGGAAGGGGCTGACAATCGAGCGAGAGTCCGAAGGGAAACACCGTCCGGACCCAGAGACGGAAGCGGCGGTGGGAACGAAACTGCGGATTCTAACCGAGAAAGCCCGAGGGGACACGCGGCTCAAGTTTTCGGCGTTGGCGCATCACTTGAGCGGGGCGTTCCTGAGGGTGTGCTTCGAGGAAATGCGGGGGAAGAAAGGCCCCGGAGGCCGACCCAAGGCCGCCGGGGTGGATGGTGTTCTGGTGGAAGAATACGGGCAGAACCTGGAAGAGAACCTCCGGAGGCTCGTTGAGCGGATGAAAGCCAAAGCCTACATTCCGCAACCCGTGCGGAGGGTGTACATCCCCAAAACCGGGGGCGGAGAAAGAGGGCTTGGGCTACCCGCCGTCGAGGACAGAATCGTTCAGCGCGGGATGGCGAAGATTCTGGAAGCGGTGTATGAGCCGCTGTTTCTGGACGTTTCGTATGGGTTTCGGCCCGGACGGAGCGCGCACCAAGCGTTGGAACGGGTGGATCGAATCGTGATGACCCGGTCCATCGCGGCGGTGGTGGATATGGACATCGAGAAATTCTTCGATTCCGTATCCCACGAATGGATGCTGAAGTGTCTTGGAGAGCGGATCGTCGATCCGAGTTTCATAAGGCTGATCGCCCGCTTCCTGAAATCGGGAGTGATGGAGGAAGGAGAGGTTCGCGAGACGGAGACGGGGACGCCGCAAGGCGGCAATTTAAGCCCCGTGCTGTCGAACATCTTTCTTCATTACGCGCTGGACCTGTGGTTTGAAAAGAAGGTCAAGCCGAGCCTGAAAGGGGAAGCGTATCTGACGCGCTTTGCGGACGACTTTGTCGTCTGTTTTGAGCGGGAGGAAGAGGCGGAGTCTTTCGGAGGAATGCTCCGGGAGCGGCTGGCGAAATTCGGATTGAAGGTGTCCGAGAAGAAATCCAGGATCGTACCGTTCGGACGCGACCGATGGACGAAGTGGAAAGAGGGAAGAGGAGACCGGCCCGGGGCTTTCGATTTTCTGGGTTTCACGCATTATTGCGATGAAAGCCGGAGTGGGAAGTTCAAGCCGGGGCGGAAGACGAGTTCCAAGAAGTTGCGGGCGAAACTTGCGGCGATGGGCGAATGGCTGAAATCCGTGCGAAACGCGGCGGGCCGGGAGGAGTGGTGGCCGATTCTGAAAGCGAAGATGCAAGGCCACTACGCCTACTACGGCATCGGCGGAAACATGCGGCGGATGAAAGCCTACGAACACGTATGCCGGAAAATGGCCTACAAGTGGTTGAACCGCCGGAGCCAAAAGCGGAGCTACAACTGGGAGGAATTCGGGCGTCTGCTCCATTGGAATCCTTTGCCCTCGCCCCGGATACGTCATGGATACCCTGCATTGTCTTGGAGTTAGGGAAGCCCGATTGAAGAGCCGGATGCGGGAAATCCGCACGTCCGGTTCCGTGAGGGGCATGAACTTTACCGAGGAGGTAAACTGAAAATGTCTACTCGACAA
>DYNR01000407.1 GCA_020720945.1 Chthoniobacter flavus
GCGTTCAGTTCCTTTTTGTTCATTGGTAGTTGGAGCAGTTCAAGTCAAGGTTAGCTGTCGCGAGCCGAAGTGATGGGATGATTCTTTTTTAATTGCATATTTTTTCGTAGATGCGAACCCCGTTTATTTCTTTGAAAAGGGAGTAGTTTGTTTCGACGAAGCCTTTCAGTTCCGGGAGTTGTTCGTGCCCGAAAACATCCCGTTCCGTCATCATTAAAAATTGTCCGGGAGCGACGGCATCGACAAAAACTGAGGGGGAATTTTTTTTCAGATCTTCCATGTAGGTTTTCCTAAAAAAAGGCAGGAGATGGTTTTGGTTGAAAAGAGCGGAAGAAGTTGCAAGACGAGTTGCTTGGAGAAGGCCGGTTTCCGTGTGGTAAACGGGGTTGTATCCCCAAATGCAAAGGCGACCATTTTTCCCGGCATCAGCTTCTAAAATTGCAGAAGCGATTTTGCTGGGAGGATTGGAGGATTGCGCTTTTGCCATCCCTGGCCAGTGGTTTGGAACAAAGAAACGGTGGGATAGCAATGGGAGGAAGAGGATTGCGCTACTTGCCAGAAAAAGCCCGTATTTTTGCAAGGGGCGGAGAGGAAATTTCTCGAATTGTGAGATTAGGGCAGCAACCATTAATCCTATCGGAACCGGCAAAAAAAGCAGGTAATGGGTGTAGTTTCTGTGAGGGGAAACAACAGTCCAAAACGCCGTGACTAGAAGGAAAAAGGAAACTGTTAATTTTAAATAATCAGCGGGGGAAGAAAGCAGTAGCCAGCGTTTTCCAAAGAGAAAAAGTGCGGGGAAACAAAGCAGCAAAAGCAAACAAAAGCTTCCGAAGAAAAAGAGAAAATCGGTGGGTTGCATCGGAGGGGGAGCTTGGAGGATCCGGAAAAACACTTCGATGGCATTCGTGTTTCCTAGCCCTGCGGATTGGTATGCCAAAGCATTTTGGATGTAGCTGATAAAGAAGTAGTTGCCGGTGCCAGCCCACAGGAAAAGCGCGATCAATCCAGCAGGGAAGGCACAGCCAGAAAGGATGAGACAAAAGAGGAAGACAATTTTTTTTGGGAGAGGTTCGCGGAAAGAAAAAAGCGTATAGCCTACGATAAAAAGCGCGGAAAGGAGGGAGAGTAAGGACGCTTGCAGCTTCGCGAATGGAACGAGAGAAAGGGCGGCGACAGCGGTGCAAGCGGCGAGCTTTTTTTTATGGAGAGAAAAATTTTTAGAAGCCGCAAGCGAGCCAAAGAACCATCCAAGCGAGAGTAAGAAGGAGGGAGTCAACTCGCTCGTGTAGTGCAAAAAGTCCCAGTGGATGGTCAAAGCAAAAAACGAACAGACGAAGAAAACGGCAATGCGGGCAGACAGTTCGGAGAAGAGTTGTCGAGCCGTTCCATACAATGCGGCAAGAGAGCCCCACAGGATTGCCAAGGCAATGATGCGAGAGGTGAAAAGAGTCGGCATTTTTCCGAAGAGGGTCGAGAGGAGAAGCGGATAAACATTGGCAGGGCCACTGGAACCGGTTTCTGCGGATCGGAAAAAAATTGGGTCGGTTGTCAGTGCACGGGCTGCGGCAAGGAGTTGGTCTTCGTCCGGATTGTATCCGATCGGATAAAAAAGTCCGGGCCATCTCGCCGAAAAAAGCAAAAGACCAAAAGAGAGAAGAAGAAGGGAAGGGGAGGCGAACGCTTTCCTGAATCCTTTGCTGGTTGATTCGGGTGAGAGCCAGACAGGGAGAGAGCAAAGAAGAAACGAAAAAGCAAATAAGCTCCAGACGGTGCAGAAATAAAAGGTTCGGTTATCCGACCAGTAAATTAGGTTTTCCATGGAAATTTTCCCGGTAGTTGGAGGGGGGTGGGGTTACGGTTCGTCGGGCGAGGCGGTCCATTGTTTG
>DYNR01000408.1 GCA_020720945.1 Chthoniobacter flavus
CATTGGAATTACTCAAGGTCGATCCTGTTGAAGAGAAGGGAAGTGCCCGTTTTTCTGGCGTATTCGGCAATCGCTTTGTTGTGGTCCGTCAACGCGATGATTTCGTTGATTTGGGCTTGGGCCAGGTCTCTTTGAAACTGTAGGACTTCGAAGGTGGTGGAAGTGCCGGAGGCTAGGCGGGACTGTGCGGCCTGGAGGGTGCGGGCGACGAAGACCGTTGTTGCGCGGGTGGCTTCGATGCGTTTTCGGGTGGTTTCGATTTGACCGGCAGCGCTGTCTGCTTCCAAAAGGATCGATTGTTCTAACCTCTTGAGGTTGACCAAGTCTCTCGCGATTTCCATTTGCGCGACTTGGAGGTCACCCTTGGCCGTCCTGTTTGGTAGAGGGATGCTAAAGATTGCCCCCGCGCTCCAAGCCAAGTTTGAGTCCCCATTTTTTCCGATTCGTTGCACGCTGGTTTCGAGGGAGCGATCGATGCCGTTGACCCCCAAGGATGCGACCAGGTCGAGGCGGGGCATCATCTGGTTTTTGTTGAAAATGAGGACGATATTTTTCCGTTGGAGTTCGAGGAGAGCCTCGCGGTAATCCGGGCGCATTTCGAAGGCTGCGGCAAAATCTTTTTCAAGGTTGGGGCGAAAGGCCAAGGCGGTGGGGGGAGGAGCAACGCGCACGCGGAAAGCGAGAACATCGGCGACCTCGTCGGAAACGAGGCCTTTGAGCGTGTTTTCCGCATCTTTGACCCGCCGTTCGGCAACGAGCACTTTTTCTTCTCTTCCCGCTAAATCTGCTTGGGCCTGAAGCACATCTAGCGGAGCCATGACACCGATTTCCGCCCGTTTTCGGTTGTCCTCCAAAAGTTGCGCCGCAAGCGAACGGGATCGGGTTTCGACCTCCAGATTTTTTTTTGCGAGGTAAAGGTCATTGTAAGCGACGACGGTTTCCGTCACGACATCGATGACTTTTTGGCGGAGTTGCCACTGGGAGATCGCGGCATTTGTTCTCGCGATGCGGATGCCGCTCAAGTTCACATCCGTCCCAAAATTTTTCAGAAGGGGTTGCACGATATTCAGGCCAGTGAACGAAGTGTATTTTGTCGCTTCTTTGCGGCTGTCGGCATCCGTGGTGACGGAAGTGCCGAGATCGTAGGTCATGCCCCACGGGAGTATGCCTGTGATCGAGGAATCCGTTTCGGCTCCGCTGTTCCAGGCATAAAGTTCCGGCAAGGGTTCTCCCGGGACCGGGGTTGGTTCCAAGAGGTCGCTGGTGAGAGTCCGTAGCTCTTGGTTGTTGTAATCGTAAGTGTATGAAACGGATAAGGTTGGATCGAATTTTCCCGATTCTTTAAGCTGTTTGGCTTTTGCGATTTTCGGAGAAAATTCTTCCATCTTGATTTGGAAGTTGAGGGCGAGGGCACGGCGGACAGCTTCGTGCAAGTTCAAATCTAGGGAGAGATTGTCCTTTTCTTGTTTTTCGTTTTTTGCGGTTTGGCAGAAGGAGGAGGCCGTGAGCGCAACGAGAGCGAGCAAGCAAAAAAGGGCGGGAAAAACGCGGGGAGCCAAAAGGATGCGCCGAAAAAAGGGGGTCTGCGGGAGAGGCAAAGCTTTTTTTTCTTGGACGGCTGCCATTTTTATTTTCCTGAGATAGCCGTTGAGGAGGCCCACCTGAATCAGCGAGATAACTGCTGTGAATCTCTGCAATCAATTGGGCTGCAAAGGGTTGGAAAAAACACGCAAAAGACCCAGGGGTATTCCTTGGTTTTTTCCAAACCTTTTCGCTCCAATGCCTTACAGATCTTCTTTGCATTTATCTCACGGATTCAGGTTCCGGTTTAACGAGCGTGAATTTTAGCGATTTTTTCCCAAAGCGTTTTTTCTTCCGGTG
>DYNR01000409.1 GCA_020720945.1 Chthoniobacter flavus
TCCGCTCCCGTGACTAATACTTTTTTCATGTCATTCAAAATCAAGCTGTTATTTAATTCTCTTCCACCATTTTTTCGTAAGTGCCCGTCCGTGCCACCATGCCGTCTTTCAACTCGACGACCAGCGAGCATTTCTTCAATGTCGTCAGGCGGTGAGCGATCATCAAAACCGTCAAATCATCGCTGAGATTTTCTATCGCATCCATCACCGCCAACTCCGTCGAATTATCTAATGCGCTCGTCGCCTCGTCAAAAATAATCACATCGACCTGCTTGTATAAAGCTCTTGCAATCCCGATCCTCTGCCGTTGCCCACCCGAAAGACGAACTCCGCGCTCCCCTACCACCGTCGAATACCCCTTCTCCCAACTCTCGATGTCTCGCGCGATCTGGGCCTTCGCCGCCGCTTCCCTAACCCTCTGTTTATCAATTCGTTCCAAAGGAATCCCGAACGCTATATTTTCCTCGATCGTGCTGTCGGCCAAATAAATCGCTTGCGGGACATGGGCGATGTGCCCCTGCCACCCGCGAAAATTTGTCGCATCCAAAGGCACCCCGTCAATCCGGATGCTCCCTTCTGAAGGAAACATCAACCCCATCAGAATGTCCAAAAGCGTGCTCTTCCCGCTCCCCGTCGCGCCGATAAACCCAACCCTCGCGCCTTTGGGTATCGTGAGCTGAACTTTCTTCAAAACCCACGGTCCATCCTCCCGATAACGAAACGCCAAAGAATCTACCGCAATTTCCCGCCGGAACGGCAACACCTCCCCTTTCCGGCCAATCGCGTAATCAGGCAAGGGTTGATCCAACAAATCAAGCGCATCTCGCAACGATGCTTGCCCGCCCAAAATCGATGACCACGCGGAATACCCTTGCTGCAAAACGGGCAAAAGCCGCTGCGCCCCCAACGCAATCGCCCCCAAAACAGGGATCGCCCGCCCGATCCCATCGGGTTGTTGCGCCAAAAAATAAGCCAAAAGCGCAATCAAAATCATCCCCAACGCCTCCATCGCAAACCGCGGACTCTGCCCTATAAAAAGACTGTTTCCTAAAGCCCTCCGCATCGGGGCATCGGCAGCCCGATAGATTTCGCAATACGCATCCTGGCTCCCATCAATCAACACATCCCGGATCCCCCCCAAACCCTCCTGCAAACACTTGATCACATTCGAGGATTCCTTCGCCACGCACTCGCTGTTGAGAACCTGCCTCTTTTTCGTCACCCACACAATTGTAACATAAATCAACCCAAACCCGCAAACCGATGTGATCGCAATCAACGGATTGACCGCAACCATGGCTATCAAAATAGCCGCCAGCATCACGCTACCACTAACCAGAGTCATCACCTGCACAATCACATGGGTAATAATACTCGCTTTGCTCGCGATCCCGTTAATCACCTCGCTGCTATTTCGCCCGATATGCACCGAATACGGCTGAAACAATGTCCTCCGATAAATTGACATGCTCAAATCCGCCCCTGTCGCATAAGAAACTCTCGTGTTAACCCACAACATCAACAATCGCATCCCCCCGCCTACCACCGCAGCAAAACAAAAAAACGCGGTCACGGGAAACAGCAATCCCTCTGGCGTATCAATTCCAAAAAAACGAATAAGTGGTTGAATGGAAGGATGATAAAACACCCTGGCAGGTGCTGTCAAAACTCCCAAAAACGGCAACACCGCCCCAATACTCAAAACCTCGGTGAAGGAAACAACCACCATCAACACCAACAAACACGCAAACTGCAAACGCCGCTTGGAACTCAAGTGACCCCATCCGCCTCATTAAACCCAAAGTTTCGTTTTTTTCCATTTCCATTGTATCCATTCCTTAATCTTATCACTCCTCATCCAAAAATCCATTCAATAATTC